>JADLDQ010000546.1 GCA_020846575.1 Burkholderiales bacterium | reverse complement strand
TTTGCGTTACAACCCGACCGGCAAGACGGCTCACCCGTGGAGCTTGATCGGCCGCATGCGGCTCGAAAGGGATGTGATCGGTCCGAGGGCGCAGAAGGCCTTGGCGCAATTCGGGGTCGTCCTCCATAAGCTCGTCATCGAAGGCATCGAGCGCGCGATCGTCAGCGGCGAATTCTCGGAAGAGATCCCGAAGGACGAGATCGCGTTGCAGCTTGTCGCGATCGCAAACAGCGCCGGCCCGATCACTCAGGACGGCGGCTCGTTCGATCGACTGGAGCAACTCTATCTCTCCTTCGCGCGCATCGTGCTCCATGCCTACGGCCGCAAGCGGAAAGGCCGCAAACTGACGGGCATGGATGTGATGTCATCCCAAAGCGCTCGCTCGAGCTTGGCCCCAAGCCGGGCCGAACGGGTCGAGAGCTGAGATCGGGGAAGTCGTTCTCGGAGGGTGTGACGCCGGATTGATTGGCAAGGCGTGTTTCCCGCGGTGACGACGCTGGCCGGCGCTGCCGCACAGCCACTCGAAACGTCGGCGTATCATGGTTCTTGACCGCGGCCAGAAGCCACCTGCTGCCGGGCGAGGACGGCAGAGTTGATTGCGTCACTTCTGAAATCATTGTCCGCCGACCGATGGCGACCGCCAAACCGCACAAACTGTTACTGCACGTCGGCTAGATGTGGAGTCTCGACAGGTTGTCCTCGGATAGACCGAGTCTGCTGATAGGGACGTTATCATCGATACCGGCGTGCGGTCTGTGCCAGTTGTATTGATGGAGCCAGACGGGCAGCTCGGCCCTCCGCTGATGTGAGTTGCGGTACGCTTGCGCATAGGCCCATTCGCGCAGCGATGTCTGGATGAAGCGTTCGGCCTTGCCGTTGGTTCTGGGCGTGTAGGGCCTGGTCCTGATGTGCCGCAGGCCGAGCCGCTTGCAGGCTGCGCAGAAGGCGAAGGACTTGTAGCAGGATCCATTGTCGGTCATGACGCGCTCGACCTTGACGCCGAGGCTTTCGTAATAGGCGAGCGCGGCCTTGAGGAAGGTCGTGGCGCAACCCTTGCGCTCGTTGGCCATGACCTTGGCGAAGGCGATGCGGGAGTGGTCGTCGATGGCGACATGGACGAACTCCCAGCCCGCGCCACGGCTGTTGCTCTGGCCGGTTCGATCGCCGGTGATGCGGTGGCCGATCTTGTTGAAACGGCCGAGCTTCTTGATGTCGATATGGATCATCTCGCCTGGCCTGGCGCGCTCGTAGCGGCGTACCGGGGCGGGCGGCGCGATGGCGTCGATGCGGTTGAGTCCGAGCCGCTTGAGAATGCGGCTGACCGTCGCCGGCGAGAGGCCGGTTTCAACCGCAATCTGCTTTCCGGTGCGGCGCGCCCGGCGCAACAGCTCGACCCGCACGATGATCGCCTGCGGCGTAGGCGCGCGCAGCCGATGCGGACGCGATGAGCGATCGTGCAATCCAGCCAAACCCTCACGCCGATATCGCTCAACCCATTTGCGAACGGTCCGCGGGCAGACGCCTGCGGCTTCGCTGACGGCCTGCGGCGTCTGCCCGCTCAACACCTGCCGCACCAGCCGCTCTCGACCAAACGGCGTCAGACGGGCATTCTTGTGCACGTTCATCCGGTCCTCCGGGAAAGCCTGAAGTCTCAGCAACCTCAGCTTCCCCGGTCAGGACCGGATGGACAACCTACTGAAAGCTCACATCTAGCGGCGCGCCCGTTTGCGCTTCTGCGCGACGCGATACGGCCAATGCTTGTCCTGGCGAACGATGTGGCCGGTCGCGATGCGCCAGGCGCCGCGCGCGAGCACCTCGGCTTCGTAGCGCGCATGCGCGGCGGC
>JADLDQ010000398.1 GCA_020846575.1 Burkholderiales bacterium | reverse complement strand
GTTGGCGCGCGGGTAGACGAGGTCCGCGCCGGTGCCGAGCACCGCCACGGTGGACCCGGCGCCCTCGAGCGCGCCGCCGTGCGCCGCTGCGTCGATGCCCAGCGCCAGTCCGCTCACGATGGTGAATCCCGCCTGCGCGAGCGCGCGCGCGAACGCTCTGGCGTTCTCGCGCCCCTGGGGGGTCGCATTGCGGCTTCCCACCACGCACAGCGCGGGCCGCTCGAGCAGCGCGGGATCGCCCCGCAGGTAGAGCACCGGCGGCGGGTCGGCGATCTGCAGCAGCCCCCGGGGATACTGCGCATCGGCGAGCGTCAGCAGGTGATGGCCCTGTATTTCAAGCCACGGCAGCGCCTGCTCGGCGCGTGTCCTTGCCTCGCGCTCGTGGATGCGCTCGGCCAGCGCTTCGGGAACCACCTGTGCGAGCCGCCTGCGGCCCGCTTGCAGGATCTCGCCGGGCGAGCCGAAGGCGCGAAGCAACGCCAGAAAGGCCGCCGACCCGAGTTCCGGGATGGCGCTCAGTTCGATCCAGTCGACGGTGTCCGTATCGATCTGCACGGCCAGCCTGCGCGAGCGCGGGGCCCTTCGCCACGGGGTTCGCGGCCAAGGGCCGCACACTCCGGCCTCAACGCGCGAGCGCCATTTCGGATGTCGCCGCGGATGTCGCCGCGCGCGAATCGTGCTCGCACAGAGCGATTGCGTGAGCTAGGGCGAGCGCACCAGGTCGCCGGGGCTAACCGGGCGCGCGGCTTCCATCACCAGGGCGTAGGAAACCGCGTCGAAAGTGCGGAAGACGAACGCGAGCCCGTAGCGCTCGGGCGGCAGCGGAATGAGCGGCGCGCTATCGCGCGACACCTCGGCCTGCGGGTCCGGCACCAGCACGGCACCGCGGTGCAGCGCCAGCACGTGACCGCTTTCGATGCCGTCGCGACGGCCCCGGTTGAGCGAGATGATGGAGTGCCGGCCGCCCTCGCCGGTGCTGACTCCGCCGTAGATCGCGATGATCCGGCCCTGCACCGCCCGATCCGGCGCCCGGGGAATGTACTGATGCACTGCCGGTGTCCCGGTCGCGACCAGCCGGTCCCCGGTGGAGATTTCTTCCTTTGACGATACGATCTGCAGGGTGGCCGGGCTGCCGCCGCTGGTGATCCGGCCGGTGCCCAGGTATTTCGCCTCGAAGCCCAGCGTCTGGCGCGTGTCCGGATCGATCAACGCCGGACCGGTTCTGTAGATCTGCCACACGCCGCCCGTGTCGCTGCCCATGCCAGTGACGTAGGCGATGCCGCCTGCGCCCAGGTTCACCCGGTTCTCCTGCGTGGCGATGATGCGAGGCGCCTTGTCCAATCCTCCCGGATCGATGACCAGCGGCTGAGACAGGAAGGGCTCGATCATGCGGGGGGGAATGGGCGGAATGGCATCGGCCTCGAGCGGCGAGGACCGCACTTGCGGGGAGAGCTTCACGGTCGGGCCGAGCGACAGCTGCGGTCCTGCCGGGCGCCGCTCGAGCACGATCACATCACCGGGGTAGATGCGGTGCGGATTGGCGATCTGCTCCTTGTTGAGGTTCCAGATCTCGGGCCAGCGCCAGGGCTGCTTGAGAAACTTGGCCGCGATGCCCCAGAGCGTGTCGCCCTTCTGGACGATGTAGCGATCCGGGGCGTTCTCTTGCAGCGGGATGTCGCGCTGCGCCTGCAACGGCGCGGCGAGCAGGGCAAGGGCGGGCAGGAGCGCTGTGATAAAATTTTTCATAGGTACCTCGACAGTGCGGAGGTAGCCGCGGACTTGGTGCATCTCACGGCTGATCCTGTTTACAGTCCTCATTAAATTCTCCATCTAATTCTTTCAATCAGCAAGTTTTTATGGCTTTGAGGACGATTCTGAGGTATCCCGATCCGCGGCTCTACCGAAAGGCTGCCTCAGTAAGCGTGTTCAATGCGGAATTCCGGCGCCTGGTCTCGGACATGGCCGAAACGATGTACGCGGCCCCGGGAATCGGGCTGGCGGCACCTCAGATCGACGTGCTGCAGCGCGTCATGGTCATTGATGTATCGGAGGATCGCAGTCGACTACGGGCGTTTGCCAACCCCGTGATCGTGGAGCGCGAGGGCGTTCAACTGCTGGAAGAAGGCTGCCTTTCCGTGCCCGGCATCTTCGAACCCGTGGAGAGGGCCGAGCGTATTCGCGTGCGGGCGCAGGACCCCGATGGCAAGCCATTCGAGGTCGATGCCGAGGGTCTGCTCGCGGTGTGCATCCAACACGAAACCGACCACCTTGACGGCAAGGTCTTCGTGGACTACCTGTCGCGTCTGAAGCGGCAGCGGATCAAGACCAAGCTACTGAAACAAATAAAGAAATCTGCCTAGCGCCGCAAGTAAATCGACCTGGCGCCAGCGTCCTACCCATCTCGTCCGCACGCAGCTGCAGCCTGCCGACCCGCTAAGCGATCCGATCTCCCCTCGCGCCGGGCCGCGGACCTCGATTTACGGACCCCGATTCACGGATCTCGATTCGCGGACCCCGATTCGCGGACCCAGAATAGACCTCGATGCGAGTGATCTTCGCCGGCACTCCCGAGTTCGCCGTGCAGGCGCTGGATGCGCTCGCGGGCAGCCTCCATCCCGTGGTCCTGGCGCTGACGCGGCCAGACCAGCCGACCGGGCGGGGTATGAAAAGCCTGCCTTCGCCGGTCAAGCGGCGCGCGACCTCGCTCGGCATACCGGTGCGCCAGCCGCCGACTCTCAATTCATCGGACGAGCAGCAGGCGCTCACCCGGGCCGGGGCGGACGTCATGGTCGTCGCGGCCTACGGGCTGATCCTGCCGCAGGCAGTCCTCGACATACCTGCTCGCGGCGCGGTCAACATCCACGCGTCCCTGCTCCCGCGCTGGCGCGGCGCCGCACCGGTGCAGCGCGCCCTCCTCGCCGGCGACAGCCGCACGGGCGTTACCATCATGCAGATGGACGCGGGTCTGGACACCGGGCCGGCGCTGCTTTGCGAACCCGAGGAGATCGCCCCGGACGACACTGCCGGCAGCCTCTCCTCGCGGCTTGCTGCCCTGGGTGCGCGACTGGTGGTCGAGGCACTGAATCGAATGGAGCAGGGCGGGCTGCGGGCCGTACCGCAGGATCAGGGGGCAGCGACGTACGCGCGCAAACTCGACAAATCGGAAGCGGTCATCGACTGGAAGGCCACGGCGGCGCGCGTGGACCGGCAGGTGCGGGCCTTCAACCCGGCGCCCGGCGCCAGCTGCCGGCTCGCAGACATGGAACTGAAGATCTGGCTCGCCGAACCGCTGGCGGGCCCCGCGGGATTGCCGGGCACGATCATCGCGGCAGACGAAGCCGGTATCGTCGTGGCCTGCGGCGAGGGGGCGCTGCGGGTGCGCGAGCTGCAGCGCGCCGGCGGGCGACGGCTCGGGGCGGCGCAATTCCTGCGCGGCACACGGCTCACCGCCGGGTTGCGCTTCACGGCGTGAAAGGCCGGCGCGCCGCTGCCGGCCAGATGCATCCCGGCGCGCCCGCCGCTGGCGGCCGGCGAGCGCCAGCGCGCAGCCTCAGTGGCGCGCTCGCGCTCGCCGCGCGGGTGCTCGCGCGCGTGCTCGGTGGCGCCAGTCTCGACGCGGCGCTCGACGCCGAGCATCCCACGCCGGATACGTTGCGCGCGGCGGCCCAGGATTTCGCCTACAAGGCGCTGCGCCGCTACGGCTGGCTGCAGGCGGTCCTCGCGCGCTTTCTGACCGCGCCGCTGCCAGACCCGGCGCTGCGCGGGCTGCTCTACGCCGGGCTCGCGGAACTGGAGGAGCGCCCGGCGGGCGCCCACGCGACCGTGCACCAGGCGGTGGAGGCCGCCGCCCTGCTGGGACATCCAGGCGCACGCGGCCTCGTGAACGCCGTCCTGCGCCGCTTCCTGCGCGAGTCGGGGCGGCTGCGTGACGAAATCGAGGGCAACGACGAGGCGCGCTATCGCCACCCCCGATGGTGGATCGAGCGGCTGCGTGCCGCCTACCCGCAGGAGTGGCCGGCGCTGCTCGCGCAGGCGAACGTGCGCGCGCCGATGACCCTGCGCGTGAACCTGCGCAGGACCTCGGTCGAGGCCAGCCGCGCGCGGCTGGCCCGATCGGGCATCGGCGCCGCGAGGATCGCCGAGCAGGCGCTGCGCCTAGCGCGTGCGCTGCCGGTCGAGCGCTTGCCCGGATTCGCCGAGGGCGAAGTTTCGGTGCAGGACGCAGGCGCGCAACTGGCCGCGCCGCTCCTGGACGTGCGGCCCGGCGCGCGGGTGCTGGACGCCTGCGCCGCTCCGGGAGGGAAAACCGCGCATCTGCTGGAGATCGCCGATTGCAGCGTGACCGCCGTCGATCTGAGCGAGGCGCGCATGCGCCGGGTGGCGCAGAACCTGCGGCGCCTGGGACTCGCCGCCGAGCTGCGGGTGGCCGATGCAGCGCGTCCGGAGACCTTCGCGGGCGATGCGCCGTTCGACCGCATCCTCCTGGACGCGCCCTGTACCGCCTCGGGCGTGGTGCGGCGCCACCCGGATCTCAAGTGGCTGCGTCGCGAGTCGGACATCGTCTCGCTCGCGCACTCGCAGCAGCGGCTGCTCGCGGCGCTTTGGCGGGTGCTCGCACCCGATGGTAAATTGCTCTACGCTACCTGTTCCCTGTTTCCGCAGGAGAACCGCCTGCAGATGCAGGGATTCCTGGAGGCGCATCCTGAGGCCCGGTCGCTGCCGATCCGGGGACTTCCTGGCGGACTGCGCATGCCCGACGCGGATCACGACGGGTTCTTCTACGCCCTGCTTCAGAAGGCACGATGAAGCTCCTTGGCCTCCTGGCGCTGGCGCTCGTCCTGGGCCTGGCGCAACCCGCTCCCGCCCAGGTGATCGAGGTGAAGCGCTTCGATCTGCAGCGCTCGAGCGAGGACTACGTGGTCAACGCCGAATTCGCCTTCCGGCTCACTGAGCGCCTGGAGGAGGCGCTCAACAACGGCGTGGCCCTTGCTTTCGTTTTCGAGTTCGAGCTGATCCGCCCGCGCTGGTACTGGTTCGACGAGAAGACCGCCTCGGCCCGGCTCGAAGCGAGGCTCTCCTTCAACCCGCTGCTGCGGCAGTACCGGGTCTCGGTCGCAGAACTGCACCGCAGCTTCGGATCCCTGGCCGATGCGCTCGCCTCGTTCTCGGCGCTGCGCAACTGGGCGGTCGTGCCGCGAGATCGGCTCGATGCGAACAAGAGCTACGTCGCGTCGCTGCGCCTGCGGCTGGACACCGCACAGCTGCCCAAGCCCTTCCAGGTGTCGGCGATCACCGATAAGGACCTCACGCTGTCCTCGGAATGGCAGCGCATCGGCTTCACTCCGGCGCCGCCGGCGGAATCGGCGCAGAAATGAAGTACGTCCTCATCGCCTGCGCGGCGCTCGGCTCGGTGCTGCTGTACATGCTGGCGGCCGCGAGCGCGAACACCGACTGGCTCGAGCGGCAGTACCCCCTGCTGGTGGGCCTGAACGGGGCCATCGCGGTATCGCTCGCGCTGCTGGTGGGTTACCAGCTCGCGCGCCTGGCGGGACAGCGGCGGCGCAAGGTGTTCGGTTCGCTGCTCACCTTCCGCGTGTTGGCGATGTTCGCCCTGGTCACCGTCGTGCCCGGCGCCCTGGTCTATACCGTGTCGATCCAGTTTCTCGCCAGGAGCATCGAGTCCTGGTTCGACGTGCGCGTCGACCGTGCGCTGGAGGGGGGGTTGCGGCTGGGGCGAACGGCGCTGGACGCGCTGCTGGTCGACATGAAGGTGAAGGCCGGGTTGATGGCGGCCGATCTCGCCGAGATGACGCCCGCCGAGCAGGTGCGCTTGTTCGCTCGCATGCGCGAGCAGGTCGGCACCGACGAGGCGGTGCTGGTGACCGGCGGGGGGCGGATCATCGCGGGGGCCTCGCAGGCGCTCGATTCGGTGCCGGCCGGTCCCTCGGCCGTGGTGCTGCTGCAGGCGCGCCGCAACCAGCAGTACGCGGCGGTCGAGACTCGCGAGAAGGGCCTGCTGATGCGGGTGGTGGTGCCGATTCCCAACTCCGGCATCGGCGAGGCGCAGCGCTACGTCCAGCTCACCCACCCGGTGCCGCAGCCGGTGATCGAAGCCGGCGACAGCGTGCGCACCGCGTTCGAGGCCTACAAGGAGCTGTCGCTGTCGCGCGCGGCGCTCAAGCACATCTACATCCTCACGCTGACGCTGACCCTGCTGCTCGCCTTCCTCGCCGCGGTCGCGCTCTCGATCCTGCTTTCGCGCAGGCTCTCGCAGCCCCTGGCGGCGCTCGCCGAGGCGACCCAGGCGGTGGCGCGCGGGGATTTCTCCAAGCGGGCGAAGGTGATGAGCCGCGACGAGCTGGGCATTCTCACGCAGTCCTTCAACAGCATGACCGGACAGCTCGACGAAGCGCACGTCGCGGCCGAGACGCACCGCACGCAGTTGGAGACCGCCAACGCCTACCTGCAAAGCATCCTGTCGAGTCTCTCGGCGGGGGTGCTGGTGTTCGAGCCCGACTTCGGCCTGCGTATCGCCAACCGCAGCGCGAGCGCCATCCTGCGCGACGACGTCGAGTCGCTGGTGGGCCGCCAGCTCTCGGACTCGCCTCGCCTGGAGGCGTTCGCCCGGGTGGTGCGCGAGGAGTTCGGGCGCCAGCCGGGGGCGCTGTGGAAACGCGAACTGGAGCTGGCCGGGGCCGAGGCGGTGCTGCTGCTGCGCGGCTCGGCTCTGCCGGCGGCAGGTGGCGGATACGTGGTGGTGTTCGACGACGTCACACAGCTGATCCTGGCGCAGCGCGAAGCCGCATGGGCCGAGGTCGCGCGCCGCCTTGCGCACGAGATCAAGAATCCGCTCACGCCGATCCAGCTCTCGGCCGAGCGGCTGCAAGCGAAGCTCGCGCCGCGGCTGCCGGCGCAGGACGCGGCCGCGCTCGCGCAGGCCACGGGCACCATCGTCGCG
>JADLDQ010000545.1 GCA_020846575.1 Burkholderiales bacterium | reverse complement strand
GGCTTCTCGGCATCGGTTAGCAACGGCCAGCCTTCTGCCGTGCGCTCGCCGTTCATCATCTCGACCTTGTCGAGGTACGCCAAGCCCACATCGCCGTTTAGCAGGTTGACGCAGGGGACGGCGTTCACGTCGACGCCGACCGGAGCGGTATCGCCCACGTTGGAGAACTCGAACGCGTCCACCACCTTCGGCTGGACAAACAGGTAAAAGTTCGCATCGACCTGGGTGCCCTGCGAGTCGGTGACGGTGGCATCGAAGACCAGCGGCGAGACGACGAAATCATCGACCGTGCCGGCGATGCGCCCGGAGTTCGAGAGTCGCAGGGTGGACTTGTCGGGGCTGTTCAGCGGGTCCGCCGCGGGACCGCCCGTGAAGAAGTAAGGGGGCAGGCCGCCCGCCGCGCGCAGGTAGCGGGTCAACTCTTCGTCGTAGGTGGCATCGCCCAGGTCGTGGCCCCGCGGATCGACGGGCGTATCGCCGCCATCCGGATAGTTGGCCGCGTCGACGTGAAGGGAGTTGCGCGTGGGCGCGGCGGGGTTGTCCAGGAACAGGTTGGTGAAGCGCAGACTGCCGTTGTCGATGCCCACGTTGCCCGGCACGACCACAATGCGCGACTGCGCGCCACCACTGGTGGCCAGCGCATAGGAGAAACCCAGCGCTGCCAGGAACAGGCCCAGCATCAACGCGCGCGAGCGTAGGATTAGTTTAAGCATGCCTGCTTGGACTCCCCGCACTCTGCCTTGGACGAACCGCTCCGGACACCGTCCCGCGGACTGGAAATCACCAGCCAGAGAGGCAGGCCGCGCCTCTCCGATCCGGTCTCATGGCCTGGAAATTGGCTTCTCTGAAAATGTATGCTCCGTTCCCCAAGTGGCAAGTCGAAAATCCCCGCAAACTACAGAGCGTGGAAGCAGTTAAGAGTGTTGGCATTGCCCCCATTTCGGCACCATGTGCGTACCGGCTGCAACCTTTGGCCACGCCCGAAATCAGGGCGCGCCCAATCCGGGCAAGTGGACGAAGGACTTGCGGGTTCCTAAGGCACTTTTGCGCGAATATCCGAGCGTAAAGCTAGAAATTCTCAGGGCCTTCGGAAATCAATATTAATATTTCCCTAAAATCATCGGCGGCTTCGCGGCCCTTGATGCGGACTTCCGCGCGCAGGTGGAAATTCCCGGCGCGCAACGGCACCCAGCGGCGCTGCGGCGTGCCCCAGACCTTTCCGTCGTCGCCCGCGATCCAT
>JADLDQ010000397.1 GCA_020846575.1 Burkholderiales bacterium | reverse complement strand
CGGAGCGGTTCGTCGGCATGCATTTCTTCAACCCGGTGCCGGTGATGGCGCTGGTCGAGGTGATTCGCGGGCTGCGCACTTCGGACGAGACGGTGGCCGCGGTCACCGAACTGGCGCAGCGCCTGGGCAAGACTCCGATCGGCGTGAAGAACAGCGCCGGCTTCGTGGTCAACCGGATCCTCTGCCCGATGATCAACGAGGCGATCTTCGCGTTGCAGGAGGGCCTGGCGAGCGCCGAGGAGATCGACGCGGGCATGAAGCTCGGTTGCAACCATCCGATCGGCCCGCTCGCGTTGTGCGACCTGATCGGGCTGGACGTGCAGCTGGCCGTGATGGACGTGCTCTACGGCGGCTTCAACGACCCGAAGTACCGGCCGGCCCCGCTGCTGCGCGAGATGGTCGACGCCGGGCTGCTCGGGCGCAAGACCGGCCGCGGCTTCTACCGATACGACAAGTGAACGCATCCGCGGCGCAGCCGGCCGGCCCGACGCTCGCGTTCTGGCAGCAGCGCTTCGAGTCGCAGCGCACGCCCTGGGATCGCGGGGCGGTCAATCCGGCGCTCGCGCCGCTGGTGGCGAGCGGGCTGCTCGCGTCCGGGGCGCGGGTGCTGGTGCCCGGCTGCGGTGCCGGCTACGAGGTGGAGCAGCTCGCCGCGAGCGGCCTGCGCCCGGTGGGAGTCGACTACGCGCCGGCGGCGGTCGAACTCACGCGCGCACGGCTCGCGCAGGCGGGACTGTCCGCCGAAGTGCTCCAGGCCGATCTGCTCGACTGGACGCCGGCGGCTGCGTTCGACGCGATCTGGGACCAGGCCTGCCTGTGCGCACTGCATCCCGACCTCTGGGGCGCCTACGCCCGGCGCCTGGCGGCATGGCTGCGACCCGGCGGCACGATGATCCTGCTGGCGGTGCAGGTCGAGCGCGAGGGCCGGTACGAGGGGCGCATCGAGGGGCCGCCGTATCACTGCGACGTCAACGCGGTGCGTGCGCTGTTTCCGGCCGGGCTCTGGCAGTGGCCGCGGCCGCCGTATCCGCGGCACGTGCACCCCGCGGGGTTCGCCGAACTGCAGGTGGTGCTCGCGCGCCTGGCCGATGCGCCCTAGTCTTCGAACTCGCGCAGCCCGTCCACCGACAGTACGGTCACGCTGCCGTACTCGACCTTCAGCAGGCCGATGCCCTCGAGCCGGCGCAGCGCCTGGTTCACGCGCTGGCGCGACAGGCCGGTGAGGTAGCCGATCTCGCCCTGCGAGATTCCGAGCTTGCGGCCCAGGCCCGGATAGAGCAGCGGGTTGAACAACTGGGCCAGGCAGCGCGCCACGCGCGCGTCGGGGCCGAGCAGGCGGTCGATCTCCACCGTGCCGATGAACTGGCCGAGCCGCTCGTTCAGCTGGATCAGGAGATAGCGGTTGAACGCGATGCTGGTGTCGAGCAGCCACTGGAAAGTGGCGCGCGGCAGGTACGCGATGCGGCTGTCGCGCAGCGCCACGCCGTCGTAGCGGCGCGGCTCGTCCTTCAGCATCGAGCCTTCGCCGAACCAGCCGCCGGGTGCGACGCCGGTGAAGGTGACCGCCTTGCCGCCGGACGACACGCTGCTGATCTTGACCAGGCCCTCGATGACGCCGATCCAGTGTTCGACCGGCTCGCCCTTGCGGCAGACGAAGCCGCCGCAGGCGATGCGGCGTTCGACGAGGTCGTCGCGCATACGCGCATGTTGCGCCGCATCAAGCGCACGCATCCACGGCGACAGTTCGAGCAGGTCGTCGAAGGCGCTCAACGGCAGGATCCCCCTGTTTTCCCTGAGTTTGTCGGACAGATGACAACTATACTGCGCAGGCTGCCTTAGACTGCCCGTTGCAGCCGCGATGCCGGTGCCCCGGCGCGCGCGATGCGGGCCGCGCGTCGACGGCCCCGGGAGGCAGACAGTTGCAGGGCGAAGCGACACCGATTCTCGAGGCGAAAGCGATCTCGCTGCAGTTCGGCGGGGTGAAGGCGCTGAGCGACGTGAGCTTTCACGTACGCCAGGGTGAACTGTTCTCCATCATCGGCCCGAACGGCGCGGGCAAGACCTCGATGCTCAACTGCATCTCGGGCCGCTACTCGCCCACGGCCGGCCAGGTCTTCTTCAAGGGCCGCGACATCACCCGCCTCACGCCGAACCAGCGCGCGTCGCTCGGCCTGGGGCGCACTTTCCAGAACCTGGCGCTGTTCAGCCACATGACGGTGCTCGACAACATCATGGTCGGGCGCCATCACCTGCTGAAGAACAACTTCCTCGGCGGCGCGCTCTACTGGGTGGGCGGCGCGCAGAAGGAGGAGATCGAGCACCGGCGCCGCGTCGAGGACATCATCGACTTCCTCGAGATCAGCCACATCCGCAAGGCGGTGGCCGGCACGCTCTCCTACGGCCTGCGCAAGCGCGTCGAGCTCGCCCGGGCGATCGCGGTCAAGCCCGACCTGATCCTGCTCGACGAGCCGATGGCCGGCATGAACCTCGAAGAAAAGGAGGACATGGCCCGCTACGTCGTCGACCTCAACGAGGAATGGGGCATGACGGTGATCATGATCGAGCACGACATGGGCGTCGTCATGGACATCTCGCATCGCGTGATGGTGCTCGATTTCGGGCGGGTCATCGCCGACGGCCTGCCGCACGAGATCATGGACAACGAGCACGTCAAGCGCG
>JADLDQ010000396.1 GCA_020846575.1 Burkholderiales bacterium | reverse complement strand
TCCGGCGCTGCGACCAGAAGTACCGGCTCGGTCTCAACCCTGCCTGGCTATCGCAGGCGGCGATGTACTTCCGCTCGCTCGCGAACGGGCGGGATCACCGGCTCGGCTGGGCGGCGCCGCTCGCTACCGAAGAGCACATCTGCAACACCTACGAGCGCAACATCATGGTGGACCTCTACGGCGTGGCGCGCCTGTGCTTTGCCCCGGTATTTCCCGGCATGCGTCTGTCGCGCTACGGCGACCTGCGCCGTTTCTGGGAGGATGCCGACTTCATCCGCGCGCGGATGCGCGCCTGCAATCGCCTTTGCGGCATCAGCCACAGCGTGCGCCGGGAGCACGCCACGCTCGCGACCGGCGCGCCAGCCTCATGACGCCCAGGATCGCAGTCGTCACGCCCTATCACCGGGAGTCCGCGCAGGTGCTCGGCCGCTGCATCGACTCGGTGCGGGCGCAATCGCTGCAGGCCGACCACATCCTGGTGGCCGACGGCGCGCCGCAGGACTGGGTGGAGACCCGCGCGGGCGTGCAGCACGTCGTGGTCCGGCGCAACAGCGCCGATTTCGGCGACACCCCGCGCAGCCTCGGATTCATGCTGGGGGTGCGCGGGGACTACGACCTGCTGCAGTTCCTGGACGCGGACAATATTCTGCTTCCCGGTCACTTCGATGCGGTGCTGCAGATGCTGCGGACCACGAGCGCCGATGTGCTGATCGCGCGGCGGCGGCTGCTTCGTCCCGACGGCACGGAACTCAAGGTACGGTTGGAGGAGGACTGGACGCTCGCGCACGTGGACACCAGCTGCTTCGTGTTCCGCCGCCGCGCCTTCGCGCTCGGACTGAAATGGGGCTTCATTCCCCGCCCGCTCGGCTTCTGCGACGATCGGGTGTTCTACGCGATGCTGCGCGCGGCCAACCTCGCTGCGGCGGTGCTGCCGCGCCCGAGCGTGGGCTACACCTGCATGTGGCCGGCCGTCTATCATGCCCTGGGCGAGACGCCGCCGCAGGGCTGCCACGATCTGTCGCCCTACCGCGAGCAGGCGCAAACCTGGCTGCGCGGGCTGCGGCCCGAGGAAAGGCGCCGGATCGAGGAAACGCTCGGGATTGCGCTCTCGGACATAGAGCACTTCTCCTGGATGCCGCCGGTTGCGCCGGACTGATCGGCGCCGAGCCCGCCGGTGGCGCTGGAGAACCGCTCCAGGACGAGCACCGACATTGATTTCGGCGCGCTACGCCAGCACCCGGTGGGCGACAGGCTCGCCCTCGATGAAGCGTTCGATGTTCTCGCCGATGAACCGCGCGAGACGCACCCGCCCGGTCTTGCCGTTCGCTCCCGAGCAGTGCGGCGAGATGAGCAGGTTCGGGCTCGTCCAGAGGGGATGATCCGGCGGCAGCGGCTCGGGATCGGTGACGTCCAGGCCCGCGCCAGCGATCGTCCCGCTCTTCAGCGCCGCCTCGAGCGCCCCCTGGTCGATCAGGCCGCCGCGCGCGATGTTGACGAGCACCGCGCCCGGCTTGCAGGCCGCCAGCTCCTTCGCACCGATCATGCGCTCGGACTCCGGCGAGAACGGCACCGCCAGCACGATGGCGTCGGCCCGGCCGAGCACCTCGATCAGCGCGCTCACCGGCCGCACCTCGTCGGCCAGCGCATCCGGGCGCGCCGAGTGCGACACGCCGATGACGCGCATGCCGAAGGCGCGGGCGCGCCTGGCCACCTCCCGGCCGATGCTGCCGTAGCCGATGATCGCCATGGTCTTTTCGTCCAGCCCGCCCATGCGCGCCGTGAAGCCGCGCTCCCAGCCGTGCTTCGAATGGTTGGCGGCGATCGCCGGCACGCACTTCACCAGAGCGAGGAGCAGGGTCATCGCCAGCTCCGCCACGGCGGGCGACCAGCTCTCGCCTGCGTTCGCCACCAGCACGCGCGGCGGCACGCCGTGGATCAGTGGTCCCTCGTACCCGGCTGTGAGCAACTGCAGGAAGCGCAGCGAGCGCCCATATACGCGAACCGCCTCGGCGACGTCACGGCCGTATGCGCTGCTGCCGATCACCAGCACCTGCGCCTCCGGCAACGCCGCGACCAGCTCGTCGAGCTTGTCCGTCACCACCAGCTCGATACCGGGAACGGCCAGCAGCCGTTCGAGCAGCTCCGCCCTGGCGAGGTTCGGCCAGAGCACCGTCTTCATGTCGGTTCCCCGCACCGCGAGGAAGCAAAGCCGCTTCGCAGCGCCCGCCTCGTACTCCCCGACGGCGACGAATGCGATGCCTGCGCCATCGCGTTCACGTCATCCGTCTTCCTTGAAGCCGCTCGAGCGCACCGGCTCGGCCCACTGGTTCAGTTCGTCGGCCTGGAGCTTCGCCAGTTCCTCCGGCGACGTGGGCGCCAGGATCAGGCCGTACTTGGCGAGCCGCTCGCGCAGCTCGGGCGCGGTGACCGCCGCCACCAGCGCCGCGTTCAGCCGCTTGACGAGCTCGGCGGGCATTCCGCCCGGGCCGTAGACCCAGACGCCGCCCTCCGACACCACGTCCACACCGGATTCCTTCAGGGTCGGCAGTTCCGGAACCAGCGCGGAGCGCCGCGCCCCGATGGTGGCGATGATGCGGTACTTGCCGGCACGGTGGCCCTCTATCATGCCGGGCAGAGAGTTGATGACCATCGGCAGGTGCCCGCCGATGAGATCGGCCATCGCCGGGGCGCCGCCCTTGTAGGGAATGTGGGTGAATTCGACGCCGATGGACTTGCCGAGCACAATGCCCGCGAAATGAGAACCCGTGCCGGCGCCCGGCGTGCCGAAGGAGGTCTGTTTCGGGTTGGCCGTCGCCCAGGCCGCCAGCTCCTTCAAGTTGTGCACCGGCACCTTGGGCCCCACCGCGAGCCCGAGCTCGGCAATCAGAAGCCGTCCGATCGGCGTGAAGTCCTTGACCGGGTCGTAGTCGAGTTTCCTGAAGGTGTGCGGATAGATCACGAACGGAGCGTTGCTCGCGAACAGCAGCGTGCGCCCGTCGGGCGCCGAGCGCTTGACGTCGATGAGTGCGAGCCGCTGCCCGGCGCCGGGCTTGTTCTCGACCAGGACGGGTGTCCCGAGCAGTTTCCGCAGCCCCTCGGTGAGCGCGCGCGCCACCAGGTCGTGGGTTCCACCAGCGGAGAGCCCGACGACCAGCCGGGTGGCGATCTTCTCGGCCTGGGCGATTGCCGGCAGCGGCTGCGCGAATGCAAGCGCCGCACCTAGCAAAATGAAAGCTGCACGCAGGTGCCTGTTCACTGAAAACCTCCTGGGGTCCCTGGAAAAACCATCGCGGCGCTGAGGGCCCGCAGCGCGCCCGAATCCAGCGGGTCCGCGCCGAGGAGGTGCGTCTGCGCGAGGTCCTTCACCATGCCGGCACAGGCGGCGGGTCCGCCACTCACCGCGGTCCCCGCCTCGCCGGCCCCGGACAGGCCCTCGTCGGTGTTCACGCGCACCAGCACCGGGTTCCAGGCTTTGCGCCAGCTTGCCTTCACGTCGAAGATCTCGACGCCGGTGATCTTCATCGCCGCTTCGGCTCCGATGCGCTCACCACGGGCGGCGACGCGCGCACCGCGCCCGGCAGAACGCGCCCGGCCTCGTCGATGCGCACGCCGTAGTCGCGCGCAGCGCGCTCGCGCGTCACGAATCCGCAGCGCAGGTCCTCGGCCACCTGTTCGAGGGGCCGCTGGAGCGGATCACCGCAGCCGCCGCCCCCGGCAGAAAGCACGCGGATTTCGTCGCCCGCCTCCAGGGTGAGGTCGTCCTTGAGCGCGGTCGCGACGTGTTTGCCGTTGCGCCAGACTTCCACCCGCCCGGGCTCGCCGTCCCCGCCGCCCTCGATGCCCCAGGGCGGGCATGCGGTGCGGTCGATCATCGCGGTGTACTGCACCGGGCCCAGCAACTCATATACCTTCTCCAGGCCGAGCCCGCCGCGATGGCGGCCCGCCCCGCCGGAGTCGGGCCGCAGGCGAACACGCTTCACCCGGTACGGATACGTGGCCTCCTGCAGCTCCACCGGGACCTCGGGCGTGTCGCCGTGCGCCATGGAGCGGAACGGCCCGTTCCCGTCCCGATGCCTGGCCGCACCCCAACCGCCGGCCACCGCCTCCAGGTGATAGCCGGCCGCCCCCCCGGCGCGGCGATCCACGATGATCTGCGCCGAGTAGTTTCCGAGATGGCCCGCCGGCACTCTGCCCGGCGCCGCCTGGCCGAGCGCGCGCAGTATGGTGTCCACGATGGTGGGCAGGTTGTGGCCGGAACCGGCGATGGCGGCGTTGTTCTGCGCGCTCATGATGGTTCCCGGCCGGCATACCACGCGCACAGGCCGGAATGCGCCATCGGTCGCGACTTCGTCGGAGGCGAAGAAATACTTGCAGGCGATCCTCACCGCCGCGACCGCGCCGCCCTGGAATCCGGCGTTCCACGGCGCCTGCACCTGGTCTGCGAGCCCCGAGAGGTCCACGGTCATCTCCTCGCCGCGCACCTCGACCTTCACGCGGACCGGCAGCGTCACGCCGCGGCGGATGCCGTCGTCGTCGAGGAAGGCTTGCGCCTCGTAGGTGCCGTCGGGAATCTCGCGGATGGCGGCGCGCACCGCAGCCTCGGTGCGGCGCCAGAACGCCTCGACCGCAGCGCGCGTTGCGTCCACGCCGAACCGGCGCAGCACCTCCAGCGCCATGTCGCGCCCCATCAGGCAGCCGGCGAGCTGCGACTCCATGTCCCCCAGCACCAGCTGGTTGAAGCGGGTGTTGACCCGGACCAGGCGGTAGATATCCGGTACCCGCTCCCCGCGCGACAGCAGCTTGAGAGCCGGGAACTGGATTCCTTCCTGGAACACCTCGGTGGTTCGCGTGGAAGTGCAGGAGCCGACCGCGTAGCCGCCCACGTCCATCCAGTGCACCACGATCACCATGAAGCCGAACAGGCCCTCGTCGTCCTCCGACACCCGGATCGGCGTGTACATGGCCACGTTGTTCAGGTGCTGGCCGAGCGTGGCCGCGGTGTTGGTGAGGATCACGTCGCCCGAGCGCAGGCCGCAGCGGCCGTAGATCTCCAGGCCCTCGTTCACCGCCGCCGAGAGCGCGTTGGCCACGAACACCGGAAGCCCGCCCTTGCACTGGCACACGAGACGCCCGTCGGCTGCGACGATGCCGGCGGCGAAGTCCTTGTACTCCGACACCAGTACGCTGTAGGCGGTGCGGGTGATGTTGCGGTCGATGACGTTCGGGATCGCGCACAGGCTGTGCGTGATCAGCTCGGCGGTGATCGGATCGATCGCCGGCGCCTCGGTCACGGCAGGTCCTCCTGGCCGGCCGCTATCGATCGCTTCGCGAGCGCGCGGCCGGGCCGCGGCTCAGGCGAGACCCAGAATCAGTCTTTCCTCGGCGCTCATCTTGTCGAGGATGGATCGCTTCAGTTCCTCGAGCGTCTCGTCGCTGTTGATGAGGTCCGCCCCCTCTCCCAGAAGGAAGGCCGTCGGCAGCTTCCCGTACGTCAGCACGAACGCCTTGTCCACGGACAGGGCGTCCTTGTCCGGCTTCTGAGCGATCAGGAACCTCGCGACCAGATCGGCTTTGGACCCCCTGACGAAGAAGATGGGCGTCTTCTCCCCGCCCGGGACCGACCTGCAGACGGCGAGCGCCTCCTCGGCCGAGAAGCCCTGGGTATTGGCCTTGAACATGTCGTTCAATTCGGATTTCGATACTACCGACACGACACTCTCCTTTGAGTTCGCAATGGAATGAAGTGAAACACACCCCGCATATTCCCCCAAAGTCGGGGGCCGTGTCCGGGCGCCGGACCGGGTGGGCCGGAAATTACCATGCCTGCCTGAGGTTGCGCTGCGCAGCCTTCGCCGGCGCCACCGCGGTCACCCCGGGCTACGCCTCATAGCGCGAGCGCATCCTTCGATTCGCACAACACCTCGATGCCCCTGGCGCCTACCACGACCATGGCCGAGGCAAGCGCCCCGCCCTTCTCGTCGCGCAGCCCCACGTGCAGCGAGTACACGCTGCCCGGGGTCATGGGCGCGGCGCTCTCGGCGGTAAGGCCGCAGCCCTCGTCCAGCGACAGTCCGACGCGGCGCCCGACCGAGGCGGTGAGCACCGGGTGCAGGGCGCGCGTGCCCAGGACCCGCACCGCCGCGGCGTGCAGATCCTCGCCCACCTGACCGGGGCGCGCCGCGGCCTTGAGTGCGTCCAGTGCCCGCTGTACCTGGGGATACGCGCCCGGGTCTTTCGCGGCGCTGACGAAAAGCTCCGCCCAGTAGCCCATCACCTTGACCGCGACGTGCGCCACCAGCGCATCGCCCTCCGGCTTGAACTCGCCGCGGAAGGGCACCAGCGTGCGCCCGCCGTCCAGGCTCACCAGGGTACGCACGTCCTGGGCGGCGAGCGCGCGTGCGCTGCGCTCGCCCTCCAGCACCGCGGCCTCCGCGCCCGCGCCGGACTGCCAGGCCTTGACCATCGCCGCGGCCGCGGACTTGACCACGGCGCAGGACTCGCGCAGCAGCGACAGCTCCCTCGGCCGCAACGCCCGCGAGGCGCCCTCGAAGCCCTTCGCGGGGGCAAGGCGGATGAAATCGCCGATGCTTTTCTCCACCGCGCGCAGCAGCCGCGGCTGCATGCGCTCGAACCCTATCGTTCCCACGCCGATCGGCGCATCGCCCTTCAAGCCCGCGATCCAGGGGTCGAAGGCGGCCTGCCACTGCCAGCCCGAGACAACGTCGGGTATCCAGGTCATCAATTTCATCGCCGGCACGTCGCGCGAGCTCATCGAGGCGAGCAGCCGCGGCTCGCCCTCGCGCGGCAGCAGAGCGAGCGCCCAGCGCACCCGTGGCACGAAGCCGGTGCAGTAGGCGAGCGTGGAATGCTCGTCCGCGTCGCCGTAGACGAAGATCGCCTTCCAGCCGTTCTCGTCCATGGCCCGTTCCAGATCCCGGCCACGGATCTGGAACTCGTCGCGCGGCAGCCGGGTCTGGTCCCAGTTGTAGGCGCCGATGATGATCGAGGGGTGTACCGTCTTCATGCCGCGAGCGCCTCCAGCGGGATGAAATCGAGCTCGGCCTCGCGCGCCGAGAGCGACTGCGCGCCCCGGGGCGTGATCACCACCGGCTCCCCGCACATCAGGTAGCCGGTCTCCGGCAGGTACTGGTTGGGATGCATGACGAACACCATGCCCTCCTCCAGCACCACCTCGCTGTCCCCGGCGATGTCCCCGGGCAGGTCCGAGGTGATCCCCAGCCCGTGCCCGCGCACCCGCATGTAGGGCGGCTGGCAGTACTTGCCGTAGCCCGCCGCGCGGAATACGCCGTTGATGGCCTCGGCGACCTCGCGCACCTTTGTCCCCGGTACGGCGGCCGCCTGACCGCGCTTCATCGCCGCCTGCAGCACCGGGTACTTCTCCTTGAGCACGGGCGAGGGCTCGCCGAGTACCGTGGTGCGGCAGATCTGCACGAACTGCCCCTGGTAGCAGGGGGTGATTTCCGAGAGGATGATGTCGCCCGCGTCCAGCCGCCGATGCCCCGCGGCGCACACCGCGAGGTTGTGCTGCGATGCGCTCATCAGGAGGAAATTGTCCTCCGCGCCCAGGCCTTTCATGTGGCAGTACAGCTCGGCCGCCAGCTCGTACTCGCGCATGCCCGGCCGCGCCACCTCGAGCATGCGCTCGTAGCCGCGCTCCGCGATCCAGGCGGCCTTGCGGCCGGCGGCGATCTCCTGCGCGTTACGCACCCGCGCGATGCGGCTGGCGAAACCCTGGGGTGCGGGCCGGCTGCCGCCCAACAGGTTCGTGATCGCTCGCGCCGTGCGCTCGAACACCGTCTCCAGCCCGAGCGTCACCACCCTCGCCCCGTTCACCCGCGCCTTCCCGAGCACCTCCTCGATGCCCTGCGCGAGGTCGTCGCAAGCGAGCGTCAGCTCGGTGCGGCTCGCAGCCGCGACACGCTCGGCGTCCCAGGCCGGGGTCACCACCAGCGTGGTGCGTCCGGAGCGCTCGATCAGCACCGCGCCCTCGCCGATCGGGCGCACGCCTGAGAACACGAACACCACGTTCGGATCGAGGAACAGGTTCTGGCCGTTGTTGACGGCCAGCATCGCCTCGCAGCCCTGGCCTTCGAGGTAGGCCACCATCGCCTGGATTCGCGGGTCGGACGTCATGGCGCTCGTCTTTCGATCACGAAACCGGGCTTATAGCATCGGGGGGAGGTGAGGGCAATGCCGCCCCGACATCGCTGCGCATCCATCGGCTGGACTTGGCGCTGCGTTCCGCTGCCGCGCGCGCGACGGACTGCGCATCCGCTTGTCGGAATCACCTCGCCCCGCAAGTACCCAAAGGAAAGGCGGCAACAAGCGAGCGGCTGGTCTACCTCTACGGCGTGGGCGCACTGGGCAACCAGGGCGCGCGCTACGTGTTGGACCTGTTCTTCGAGGAGCTGCGCATGGGTCTGCAGCAACTGGGCGTGAGCGGCGTGGCCGAGCTGGACGGCGTGAAACCGCGCCATCCCGGCGCCTGGCCGAGCGCCGGAATCTGACGCCGGTTTCCGCGAAAGGCATCCGGTGTTTCCGAAGCTCACCCCGCGTGAGATACTCAAGGGCCCACGCCTGCCGCGATGCAACAGCCGATCGCGGCGGCGCGGCCTCCTCAGGTTCCAGACATCTTCTCCAGGGAGATCGACACATGGTGAAACGCTACGACGTGCAGGGCGTGCGCTCGCCCGGGGGGCGCTATTCGCTCGTCGGGGAAGTCGGCCCCAATGCGCGGCTGTTCTACATTGCCGGTCAGATCGGCACGGATGCGCAAGGCGTGACGCCGCCGGAATTCGAAGCACAGGCGGAACTGGTCTACCGCAACATCGCCACGATTCTGAAGGAATGCGGCCTCGGGATGGAAAACCTCGTGAAGATCAACGTCTTCCTGATCAAGCCCGAGCACATCGACGCCTGGAGGACCATCCAGAAGAAGGCATTCGGCGAGGTGGCGCCGGCCAGCACGCTGGTGTTCGTCGTTCGCCTGGCGCGCCCGGAACTGCTGATCGAGGTCGAAGCCGTCGCGGCGAAGGATTGAGGCCTGAAGGCGCGAGGGGCTGCTCGCCCCTCGCGCCCCCCCGACCTCAGCGAAGGCCGCGCGGGTGTCCAATCCCATGGCGGCAACCCTCACGCAAGCCCCACCGCAATCCGCATTTCCCCCAACCCGCCCACTTCCATCCGATCCCCCGGCCCCATCACCGTGGTCGCGCCGAACTCCTCGATCACCGCCGGCCCGTCGATTCGCCGCCCCGCCGCGAGGTGCTGGCGCGCGTAGATCGCGGTTCGCAGTCGCACACCGGCTTCGCGGAAGTACACCTCTCGCCACCCCCGCGGTTCTGCCTGCGCCGCCGCGGTCCTTCGCAGATTCGAGATCGCGGGC
>JADLDQ010000544.1 GCA_020846575.1 Burkholderiales bacterium | reverse complement strand
GCCGCCGGCGGTGCTGGTGGCGGCGGTGGCGGCTGCTGTTGCCGCTCCTGAATCGGAACATCGAACCTGTCTGCCGCCGGCGGCGCAGGAGCCGCTGCGGCCGGCTGCTGTTGCCGCTCCTGAATCGGCACGTCCCAACGGTCGGCTGCCGGCGCCTGAGCCGGTTGGGCCGGTGCTTCCGGCTGACTGTCTCCGAGAATTCCACTCAGGCGGTCCATAATCGAATCCACCGGCAAACCGCTGGCGTTCACGGCAGGCGCCGGCTGCTGCGGCGGCTGTGGTGCCGGAGCGGCGCCCTGTCCCTGCTGCATTTTCATGCGTTCCTGTATCGGCAGATCCCAGCGGTCCGCTGCGGGGGCGGCCGCCGGCTCGGGCTGCGGTGCAGTGGTCTGCTGCTGCATGCGTTCTTGAATCGGTACATCCCAGCGATCGGCCGTCGGTGGAGCTGGTGGCACGGCCATTGCCGGCGGTGCCGGTGGTTGTGCCGGTGCCGCCTTTGCTCCCGAACTCAGTCCATCAGGCGTGAAGGCTTGCCACATGCCGGTTTGAATTTGCTCGGCCTCCGATGACCAGCCGGATTCGCCGCCGCCGGGCTTGTCCCAGATGTTGCCGGATGATGCCGCCGGCTGTCCCCAGTCGTCCGTGGACTGCGGCTGGCTTTGCCCCCAGCCGCTCTGAGCGGCTCCCGGCTGGGCCGTCTGCGGTGCGCCCCAGCCGCCGCCGGAGCCGAACTCGCCGTTCCCGGGCTGCGCGGGAGCGCCGGTGGCCCCGCTGCCCGGCTGTCCCCAATCGGCAGCCGGCGCGGGAGTCTGGGCTGCCGGTTGACCCCAATCTGCCGCAGGAGCAGCAGTCTGGCCGCCCCATCCGCCGGGTTGAGCAGGCGTTGCCTGAGCTCCACCCCAGCCGGCGTCGGCCGCCGGCTGCTGGGTGCCCCATTCCGAGCTCGACTGACCTTGAGCTTGACCTTGACCCTGACCCCAGGAGGAGTCCTGAGCCGGCGCTGCGCCCCAGCCGCCTGAGTGGGCGCCGGCAGGGGCACCCGGCTCTTCCCATGTCCCGCCAGCCGGTGAACCTGCTTCTTCCCAGGCCCCG
>JADLDQ010000543.1 GCA_020846575.1 Burkholderiales bacterium | reverse complement strand
GTGCACGACGATGAGCGTCAGGGCGTAGCGGCCGCCGAGCGGCCCGCCGCCGGCCACGGCGCCGATCGGCAGGGGTGGCGTGGCCCGCCCCGACCACTCGAGCACGACGAGGGTCACGAGCAGCGCCCAGGCCCGGGCCGTCAACACGAGCGCCGCGCGGCGCGAGAGCAGGATGCAGCACACGATCACGTGCAGCAGGTAGAAGGCGGTGAACGGCGAGCGCGCGCCCCCCACCAGCCAGACCGCGATCGTCAGCGCGAGGAAGTCCAGCACCACCGCGGCGTAGGTCACCGCCAGCAGGCGCGGGAAGAGCTCGGCCGGCGTGCCCGGGTCGCGGTACCTGCGGAAGAAGGCCCAGGCCACCACGTTGTAGAGGGCGATGGCGGCGGCCAGGGCGGCGAAGGCGCCCACGTCGAGCGCCGCCATGCTGAGCGCGTGGCGCGCGAAGAGGGCGGCGCAGACCAGGGCCGCCACCACCAGCAGGCGCACGCGGGTGTAGACGTAGAAGCTCTCGCCGATCAGCTGGCGGTGGTCGGGGCCGGACCAACTGGCCCCCTCGCTCCCGACGCTTGCCGAGGGCGGGCTGGGAGCAGGGCTCATCGCGGGCAGAGAGTAGCAACTCGGCCGGCCGAAGGGAATTTGGAGGCGCCGCGGGGCGGGAGGCGCCGGCTACCGCACCCCGCCCATCATCCTCTTGATCGTGGGTGTGAGCGCGAACAGCACCACGGCCATCACGGTCGTGATCGCGCACAGGCCGGCGAACAGCGTGGCCGGGGCCAGCCTCTCGCTGTAGCCGCCGGCAAAGCCGGCCAGCATGTTGCCGGCCCCGATGGCGAAGAAGAAGACGCCCATCATCACGCCCGTGTAGCGCGCCGGGGCCAGCTTGGAGACGGTGGAGAGCCCGACCGGCGAGAGGCACAGCTCGCCGACCGTGTGCAGCAGGTAGGTGCCGATCAGCCACCAGGGCGCGACCCGCAGCCCCGGGTCGGCGGCGAAGGCACGGCTGGGGGGCACCAGCAGCAGCATGCCCGCGCCCACGAACAGCAGGCCCAGGCTGAACTTCACCGGGCTGCTCGGCTCCCGGGAGCCGAGGCGGACCCACAGCCAGCTGAAGACGGGGGCCAGGATCAGCAGCCAGATCGAGTTGACGCTCTGGAACCAGCTCGAAGGGAAGGTCCAGCTTGCGATCGCGTTGCGCGTGTGCTCGTCCGCGAAGAGGTTGAGCGTGGTGCCGGCCTGCTCGAAGACGAAGAAGAACGTGATGATGAACAGCACCAGGATCGCCACCACCCACATGCGCCCGCGCTCCTCGCGCGTGAGCGGCTCGCGCGCGTCCCGGTGCCCGGCCTGCTGCACCTGCGCCCCCGCGCGCAGGCCGACCTCGCCCAGCACGCCCTGGCGCAGGGCGTACTGCACGAGCCCGGCCACCATGGCCAGCCCCGCCAGGCCGAAGGCCAGCCGCCAGCCGTTGACCGAGTCGAGGCCGAACGAGGCCAGCGCGCCCACCACCACGCGCTCCTGGGCCACGAAACCCAGGATCAGCGGCGCGATCAGGGCGCCGATGTTGATGCCCATGTAGTAGATCGAATAGCCGGCGTCCTGGCGCGGGTCGTTCGCAGGGTAGAGCATCCCGACCAGGGAGGTGCAGTTGGTCTTGAGCAGGCCGGTGCCGACCGCGATGGCCGCCAGGCCCAGGTAGAAGAACAGCCGCGGGCCGGAGGCCAAGCCGAGCTCTCCGAGCGCGATCATCAGCCCGCCGACCCAGACCGCCCGCCGGTAGCCCAGGAAGCGGTCGGCCGCCCAGCCGCCCGGCACGCTCAGGGCGTAGACCGAGAACGTGTAGAAGGCGTAGATGGTGCCGGCCCACTCCTTGGAGAAGCCCAGTCCTCCCGTGCCGGCCGGCGCGATCATGTACAGCATGAGCAGAGCGCGCATGCCGTAGTAGCTGAAGCG
>JADLDQ010000395.1 GCA_020846575.1 Burkholderiales bacterium | reverse complement strand
CCCGCCGCCGGTTTCCCGAAGCCAGGCTCCGCGCTGGCCTGCTTCTCGAATGGCGCAAGCGCGGGCCGCCTGGTGGGCTGCCACGGAGCGCTCACCGGGTAGCACGCCCGGCACCCCGGATGCGCAAAGTTGACAGGGAGATGACCGATTCCGGCATTCCCGCGCCGCGGTGCCTGCCCTACAGTTCGCGGCGCGACGCCCAAAGGCCGGCGAGAGGTCACGCCCGCCTGCGGCCCTTGCCCTCGAGTTGGCAGCCGAGGAAGCGATCCGGCCGGCGCATCCGCACCGTCGCCCGGCCGTCCGCGCCCCCAGGAAGGAAACCGACATGAATCTCCGCCGACGCCACCTGCTGTCCCTGCCGCTCGCGCTCGCCGCGGCGCGGCTGCCTTTCCCCGCGCCCGCCGCGGCGCAGACCCTGCAGAAGAACGCGCGCATCCTGCTCGGCTTCCCGGCCGGCGGCTCGGGCGACACCATCGCGCGGGCGCTCGCCGAGAAGATGCGCGGCATCTACGCGCCGCAGGTCGTCATCGAGAACCGGCCCGGCGCGGGCGGGCGCATCGCCGCGGAGGCGCTGAAGGGCAGCGAACCCGACGGCAGCTCCGTGTACCAGTGCCCGGCCTCGGTGATGATGATCTACCCGCATGTCTACACCAGGACCCCCTACGACCCGCTGCGCGACTTCATTCCCGTCACCACCAGCACCACTTTCCAGTTTTCACTCACCGCGGGTCCCGGGCTGCCGGCCGACATCGGAACTCTTCAGCAGTACCTCGCCTGGGCGAAGCAAAACCCCAAGGGCGCGAACTACGGCTCGCCCTCGGCCGGGTCGATGCCGCACTTCGCCGGGGTGATGCTCGGGCGCGCCGCCGGCGTGGCGCTCAATCACGTGGGCTACAAGGGCGGTGCGCCGCTGCAGCAGGACCTGCTGGGCGGCCACGTGCCGGTGGGCGTGCACGTGGTGGGCGAGGCGCTGGCGAACATCGCCGCCGGGAAGCTGCGCTCGCTCGCGACCTTCGGAGCGCAGCGTAACCCGTTCCTTCCCAGCGTGCCGACGCTCGCGGAATCCGGATTGCGCGACCTCGTGTTCGAGGAATGGGTGGCCTACTTCGTGCCGGCGCGCACGCCCGCCGCGACGGTGAGCGCCCTGCACGCGGGGATCCGCGACGCGCTCGCCTATCCGGACGTGGTGAGCGTGATGGCGAAGTTCGGCCTGACGCCGCGGACCGATACGCCCGAAGGGCTCGCCAGGGCACTGCGCGCGGAACACGCCAAGTGGGGCGCGATCGTGAAGTCCACCGGATTCACGTCGGACGATTGAGCGGCGCGCACCCGCGAGGGGCGAGCAGCCCCTCGCTCCTTGTGACTCAGTCGTACTTCAGGTTGGCCAGCTTTGCCAGCTCGGCGCCCAGCCTGCTCTTGCTCTCGATGTGGGCAGCGAGGTCCTCGGGCGAGCCGCCGGTCGGCGTCATCGCGGTCGTGCTCCACAGCTTGCCGAGCGACTTGCCGTCGTGGAGCACCTTGTTCACCTCGGCGTTCCAGCGGCGCACGATGTCGTTCGGCGTCTTCGGCGGGGCGGCCAGCGCCAGCCAGTTGAGGAAGCGAAGAACGACGTAGCCCTGCTGCCTGGCGAGCGCGGTCCCGTACTGCTACGCTTGCCAGCCGTGGGGTCGGCAGCCACCCCGCTTCCCAAGACATCCGTCCAAGGCCTGCCGAACTTGTCGATGCGACAAGGAGGGTGGGTTCGTCGTTTCTTTCCCGTCATCCCTTTCGGGCACCCGCCGCGTGCGGCAGCCCCGTCGCATCGACGCCTGTTCCAGGGAGATGCAGTGGTGTTCAAGTCGATCGAAGAAGCCCGTGCCGACGTCGTGCGCACCGTGGGAGCGCTCTGCGCCGCCGCGGCGGTGACCGCCCCCAAGTCGGGCGGGCAGCTGTTCCTGCGGGGCAAGCCGCTGTTCATAGAGACGGTGTTCGTCGACGAGCGCGAAACGCTGAAGCGCCTGGCCGCGTGGATGCGCGCGCGCGGTCGCGAGCGCCGCCAGGATCTGTGGTTCCGCGACGCGGCGTTCGCCGAGCGCATCGACGGCGTGCTGTTCATCGGACTCAAGGACTGGTACCCGCCCATCTACGACTGCGGAGCCTGCGGGTTCGCGACCTGCGCCGAGTTCATGGAGGCGACCCGCGCGCAGCGGGCGCAGAGCGAAGTATTGGAGTTCCGCGGTCCGCACTGCAACCTGCGCGACATCGACCTCGGCATCGCGGTGGGCTCCGCGGCGAAGGCGGCGAGCCTGCACAACGTGGACACCCGCTGCCAGACGCGCATCGCGGTGGCCGCGCGCAAGCTGAGGCTGATCGAGTCGGATGTCGCGGTGGCGCTGTCGATGAGCGTGACGCACAAGAACCCGGGCTTCGACGCCCGCACGCCCGTCGTCGACTACGACGCGCCCGAGTTCGCCTTCCTGCCGCCGACCGGAACGGTACCGGTGAAGACCCGCGAGGGGCGCTGGCTGCACCGTCCAGACCTCGATACCGGTGAGTAGCCGTGAACCCGTTCCTCGCCATCGTGCTCGCGAGCGCCGTGGCGCGGCTGGGCTACCAGATGGCGCGCAGCCCGGTGCTGCCCCAGTTCGCCCAGGAGCTGGGCGCGGCCCCGGAGATGATCGGCGTGATCGTCGGCGCCTCGACCGCGACCGGCGTGTTCTTCAAGCTGCCCTCGGGCGCACTGTCCGACGTGCTGGGGCGCAGGCGCATGCTGCTCCTCGGAGGTCTCTTCTTCGCGGTGCCGCCGGTCCTCTACCCGTT
>JADLDQ010000394.1 GCA_020846575.1 Burkholderiales bacterium | reverse complement strand
GGATTGATGGTAACCGCGGGCGAGGTTTCCGACAGGCCGTAGGCCTCGACCAGCGTACAGCCGGTGATCCGCTTCCAGCGGTCGGCCACGGCCTTCTGCACCGCCATGCCACCCCCGAGCGAGACTTTCAGACGGGAGAAATCGATCCTGGTGAAATCCGGGTGATTCATCAGGGCATTGAACAGCGTGTTGACGCCGGTAATGAGGGAGAATCGGTGCTTTCGAAGTTCCGCCACGAAGCGCGGGATGTCCCTCGGATCGGTGATGAGGACGTTCAGGCCGCCCAGCTTCATCATCAGCAGGCAGTTCGCCGTGAGCGAAAGAATGTGATACAGGGGCAGCGCGGTGATGATGATCTGCCGCTCGTCGCCCGCCAGGAACGGTTTGAGCCACGCCGCCGCCTGCTCCAGGTTCGCCAGGATGTTCCGGTGCAGCAGCATTGCCCCTTTGGCAAGACCAGTAGTGCCTCCGGTGTACTGCAGAAACGCGATGTCCTCGTGGTCCATCTCGACCGGCTTGAGCTCCCTGCGGGCGCCGAGCGCGAGCATCTCGTTGAAGCGCAACGAACCCGGCAGCCTCCAGGGGGGAACCCTGCGCTTGATGCGGCGAACCACGAAATTCACCAGGTATCCCCGCAGCCCGAGAAGGTCGCCGAGCGCCGCGACCACGACATGCTTCACCTGCGTGCGCGAAACCACCTCGGCGAGCACCGAGGCGAAGTTCTCCAGAACCACGACGGCCTGCGCCCCGGAATCCTTCAGCTGGTGCTCGAGCTCCCGCGGCGTATACAGCGGGTTCGTATTCACCACCACGCAGCCCGCACGCAGCGTGCCGAAGGCGCATACCGGGTACTGCAGGCAGTTCGGCAGCATGATGGCCACGCGCGATCCCTTGCCCAGGCCGCAGGCCTGAAGCCAGGCGGCAAAACGCCCGGATAAACCCTCGAGTTCGCCGAAGGTGATGGTTCGCCCGAGATTCGTGTAGGCCGGACGCTGCGCGTAGGATCGGCAGCTCTGCTCGAAGAGGTCTCCGACCGATCGATACTGGCGCCAGTCGATCTCGGCGGGCACCCCTTGCGGATCGTGTTTGAGCCAGGTCTTTTCCACGATACGCCACCCGCGACATCGAAACGCGCCGCTCGAAGCGGCCTTGCGAAACCGGCCCAGGATCGACGGGCTGCGGCGCCACCGGCAAGTCCTGGAGACGGCGCGATCCCCGCCTGCGATGCTTCGTTTCTGCCCTGTACCCTGCTCGACACCGGGACGGCTAGGACCGATCCTACCGCAGGAACGCGCGAGGCGGCCTGATCCCCTTGACCGGGGGCCGGACGCTGCGCGCGCCCTTCCCGGACCAGCTCGCGTGGAGGTGCTTCAACCGATGGAGTCCGCCCGGCGCACGCTGGCGACCATGGTCGAGACCCGCATGAACTCCCGGCGGCCTACGCGTGTCGCGGGCGTACGCATCGGCGCGTCCGCGCGGCTTTCCTCGCCTCTCCTCGCCCTCAGGCGCTTCAGATCCCGGATGGAATACGCCGCATGTATTCCTGATTGACAGCCCTGCGCTGGCGCTTGTGCTGATCGAGCACCGAGGCGTCGGCCCGCACGCGAGGCGCCACCCGGCGTTTCCCTCGCGGGCGGCGGTCCCTGCCGCGATTCTCCCCTCGCCGCGCGCACAGGCCTGCGGCGGCCTCAGCGCTGCTTGAACGAGGGCTTGCGCTTCTCGAGAAACGCAGCCATTCCTTCCTTCTGGTCCTCGGTCGCGAACAGCGCATGAAACACGCGCCGCTCGAAAAGAATTCCGTCGGAAAGCGGCGCTTCGTAGGCGCGGTTCACGCACTCCTTGGCCGCCATCACCGACAGCAGCGAGTGCTCCGCGATCTGCGCCGCGACGGCAAGCGCCTCGTCGAGCAGCCGGTCCGCGGGCACGACGCGCGCGACCAGCCCCGCGCGCTCGGCTTCGGCTGCATCCATCGTCCGCCCGGTCAGCACCAGGTCCATGGCCTTGGACTTCCCGACGGCACGCGGCAGGCGCTGGGTGCCGCCGGCCCCGGGTATCACACCCAGCTTGATCTCGGGCTGGCCGAACCGGGCGGTATCCGCCGCGATCACGATGTCGCACATCATCGCCAGCTCGCAGCCCCCGCCCAGCGCGTATCCTGCGACCGCGGCGATCACGGGCTTGCGGATCGAGCGCATCCGCTCCCAGTTGCGGGTTACGAAGTCCGCGCCGAATACGTCCTGGAAGCTGAAATCCCTCATGCCCCGGATGTCGGCACCGGCCGCGAAGGCTTTCTCGTCGCCGGTGAGCACGATCGCACCGACGGTATCGTCCGTGTCGAACGCGCCGAGCGCCGCCCCCAGTTCGGTCATAAGCGCGTCGCTGAGCGCGTTCATCTGCTTGGGTCGATTGAGCCGCAGCAGGCCGACGCGGCCACGGGTTTCGACCAGGAGGTTTTCATAGCTCATTCGGGGCGTCCCTGGGATGCGGCGTTCTTCATCATCGCGCCGTCGACCGGCGCGCGTATCGCAGCGCGCGAGGCTCGGATCGGCACCAACGATGGATGACCAGATGGCGGTGACCGCGATGGCGGCGATGGCGGCTGCGGTGCGGTTATATTAGCCCAGACGCCCGCGCCGTCCGACCTCGGGGCGTGCGTTTCCCGCCTCGGCCAAGCATCGCCGACGGCTGCACTGTGCAGCCGGGCGCCGGCCTCAGGCGGCGCCCGGCCCATCGACCCGTCGAGCGCGTTCGCTCGCCAGGCGATGCCCGCCGGGACCGCGGCCGGGACGCCGGACGTGATCGATTTGGCCCCGGGGTAGACGGGCTCGATCCTGCGTGTGCTGCGCGCGGCTCCTCACGGAAACGATTGACGATGACTCCAACCTCCGCCGCAGGCCGATCCGCGCCTGCACGCCTGTTCACGGTCCTCGGCGCATTGCTCGCGACTGCGGCCGTGACGTTGGGCGCGTACGGCGCCCACGGCCTGCAGGGACGCTTCGACGCGGATTCTGCCGCCGTATGGCACACGGCGGTGGAGTATCACCTGTTCCACGCCCTCGGGCTGCTCATCGTCGGGCTCATCGCGCAACGCGGGCGCGCCACCCGGCTGATCGAGCTGTCCGGCTGGCTCATGGTCTGC
>JADLDQ010000542.1 GCA_020846575.1 Burkholderiales bacterium | reverse complement strand
TCCTGTCCTATTTGCATTCCCCGAGCTTGCACGCCTTGGCGATCTGCTGCGGGGTGAGCTTCATCTTGTCGGCCAGCGACTGCGCGATGCTGATCTGGCGGCCCGTCATGGATGGCCGGGCATCTAGTGACCTGCGAGAGAAGTCCGATTAACTAAGCGAGTTTCCCAGTTTCCGGAAGATGGAATCGGCGGTGGCGGTCCAGGCGAATGGCCTGGGGTCTTTGTTGTGCTCGGCGATGTAGTCCTGGATGGCCTGCCTGAGCTGGCGCACGGAGGTGAAGCTCCCGCGGCGGATGGCCTGGGTGGTGATCTTGCCAAAGAAGCGTTCGACGAGGTTGATCCAGGAGCTGCCCGTGGGTGTGAAGTGGATGTGGAAGCGCGGGTGGCGCGCGAACCATCGGGTGACTCTCTGTGTCTTGTGGGTGGCGTAATTGTCCATGACCACGTGGAGCTGGGTCTGGCCGTCGTCGGGGATCCCGTCGTTGACCTGGTCCAAGAACTTCAGGAACTCCTGGTGGCGGTGGCGCCCGTGGCAGCGGCCCATGACCCGCCCGCTGGCCGCGTCATAGGCGGCGAAGAGCGACAGGGTGCCGTGGCGCTCGTAGTCGTGGGTCTGGCGCTCCGGCAGGCCCGGGCGCAGGGGCAGGATCGGCTGGGAGCGCTCCAGCACCTGGGTCTGGCTCTTCTCGTCGATGCAGAGCACGATGGCCTTGTCCGGGGGATTGAGGTAGAGCCCGACGATGTCGCGGACCTTCTCGACGAACATCGGGTCGGTGGAGAGCTTGAAGCTCTTGGTCAGGTGGGGCTTGAGGCCGAAGGCGTGCCAGATGCGCAACACCGAGTGCTCCGAGATGCCGGCCTCCCGGGCCATGGTGCGGCTGCTCCAGTGGGTCCGGGCCCGGGGGGTGCTTTCCAGCGTCTTGGTCACGACCTCCTCGACCTTGGCGTCGGAGATGCTGCGCGGCGCGCCGCTGCGGGGCGCGTCGCCCAGCGCGCCGATGCCGTCACGGGCAAAACGGGTGCGCCACTTGCCGACCGTCGGCAGGCAGACCCCCTCCCGTCGGGCGATCTGGCCGTTGCTCAGGCCCTGCGCGCACAGCAGGATGATGCGCGCCCTGCGGGCGTCGCGCTGGTTGGACTTTGGGCGGCTGGCAATCATCTCCAGCTTCTGGTGCTCCGCCGGCGTGAGAACGATCTTGGGTACGGGTCTTCCGATGGCCATGGCCCAAGATCGCACAAGGAAGTCTATTTTACAACTGACTTCTCTCGC
>JADLDQ010000393.1 GCA_020846575.1 Burkholderiales bacterium | reverse complement strand
TGCAGAACGACATCACCGGCGGTCGTACGCCAGCGTCTTTCGAGCCGGCCATCGACTACGTGGTGACCAAGATCCCGCGTTTCGCCTTCGAGAAGTTCCCTCAGGCGAACGACCGCCTCACCACCCAGATGAAGTCCGTCGGCGAGGTGATGGCGATCGGCCGTACCTTCCAGGAATCCCTGCAAAAGGCGATGCGGGGCCTGGAGATCGGCGTGGACGGTCTCAACCAGCGCACCACCGATCGCGAGCTCATCGAGAAGGAGCTGGGCGAACCCGGCCCCGAGCGCATCTGGTACGTCGGCGACGCCTTCGAGAACGGCTTCAGCCTGGCGGAGGTGCACGCGCTCACCCGGATCGATCCGTGGTTCCTCGCCCAGATCGAGGAGATCGTGCGCATCGAGATGGATCTCGACGACCGCAGGCTCGCCGACATCGACGCCGGGCGGCTGCGCGAGTTGAAGCGCAAGGGCTTCTCGGACCGGCGGTTGGCGAAGCTGCTCGGCGCCACGGAGCACGAGGTGCGGCGGCACCGCCAGGGGTTGGGCATACGGCCGGTGTACAAGCGCGTGGACACCTGCGCGGCCGAGTTCGCCACCCGCACCGCGTACCTGTATTCGACCTACGAGGACGAGTGCGAGGCGCAGCCGAGCGATCGGGAAAAGATCGTCGTCCTGGGCGGCGGGCCGAACCGCATCGGCCAGGGGATCGAGTTCGACTATTGCTGCGTGCACGCGGCGCTGGCGCTGCGCGAGGACGGCTTCGAGACCATCATGGTCAACTGCAACCCGGAGACGGTCTCGACCGACTACGACACCAGCGACCGGCTGTACTTCGAACCCCTCACCCTGGAGGACGTGCTGGAGATCGTGGACAAGGAGCGGCCCGCCGGGGTCATCGTGCAGTTCGGCGGGCAGACGCCGCTGAAGCTTGCGCGCGACCTGGAGCGCGCCGGCGTGCCGATCATCGGCACCAGCCCCGACATGATCGACGTCGCCGAGGACCGCGAGCGGTTCCAGAAGCTGATCGACCGGCTCGGCTTGAAGCAGCCGCCCAACCGCACCGCGAAGGAGGAGCCCGAAGCGCTCGCGCTCGCCCAGGAGATCGGCTACCCGCTGGTGGTGCGGCCCTCCTACGTGCTGGGGGGGCGGGCGATGGAGATCGTCCACGAGCAAAAGGACCTCGAGCGCTACATGCGCGAGGCGGTCAAGGTGTCCAACGATTCGCCGGTGCTTCTGGACCGCTTCCTCGACGATGCGGCCGAGGTGGACGTGGACGCGGTGAGCGACGGCCGGCGCGTGATCGTGGGCGGCATCATGGAGCACATCGAGCAGGCCGGGGTGCACTCGGGCGACTCGGCTTGCGCGCTGCCGCCGCATTCGCTCTCGCCCGAGCTGCAGCGGGTGCTGCGCGAGCAGACCGTGGCGCTCGCGGGGGCGCTGGGCGTGGTGGGGCTGATGAACGTGCAGTTCGCGATCCAGCGCGGCACGGTGTACGTGCTGGAAGTGAACCCCCGCGCCTCGCGCACCGTGCCCTTCGTGGGCAAGGCGACCGGCCTGCCGCTCGCCAAGATCGCCGCGCGCTGCATGGCAGGCAGGACGCTCGACGAGCAGCGCCACAGGGGTTCGCCGCTCTCGGAGCGGGTCCCGCACTACTTCTCGGTCAAGGAGGCGGTGTTCCCGTTCGGCAAGTTCCCCGGCGTGGACACCATCCTCGGCCCGGAGATGAAGTCCACCGGCGAGGTGATGGGCGTGGGCCGCAGCTTCGGCGAGGCCTACGTGAAATCGCAGCTGGCCGCAGGCACGCGCCTGCCTTCGGGCGGCCGTGCCTTCATCAGCGTGCGCGACAGCGACAAGGTCGCCACCGTGGCGGTGGCGCGAAAGCTCGCGGCGCTCGGGTTCACGCTGGTCGCCACGCGCGGCACAGCGGCGGTGCTGGCCGCCCACGGGCTACCGGTGGAAGTCGTCAACAAGGTCGCGGAAGGGCGGCCGCACGTGGTGGACCTGATCAAGAACGGGGCGGTGAGCCTGGTGATCAACACGGTGGAGCCGCGCCGCAACGCGATCGCCGATTCGCGTTCGATCCGCACCAGCGCCGTCGCGCACCGGATGTGCTACTTCACCACCCTGGCAGGGGCGCTCGCGGCCTGCGAAGGCATCTCGCATCTCGCCTCGATGGAGCCGGTCGCGGTACAGGCGCTGCACGACTCGCTGCGCAGCGCGCCCGCGCCGAGCGACCTGCCGGCGCAGAGCGTGCCGGGCTGACCCGCGCCGGCCGCAGCGGGACGCAGCAGGCAGCGGCTCGACCCGGCTCGTGGCGTATGCGGCGGATGTGACGGCGGATGTGATATGGTCTGCCTCTGACCTTGGGACACCGGCCGATCTCCCGGGACGCCGACCCGGGGCGGACCCGGGGTACCCGGGGCAACGCGCCCGCAGCCGCGATCCACCCCTCGCCGATTCCAGCCGAACAACGAAGGCCGCCGTTGCGGATCGCGCCCGCAGGAGAGTCATTGACGATCATGACCAAGTTTCCGATCACGCTGGCCGGTGCGCAGATGCTCAGGCAGGAACTGCACCGCCTGAAGACGGTGGAGCGGCCCAAGGCGATCTCGGCGATCGCCGAGGCGCGCTCGCACGGCGATCTCTCGGAGAACGCGGAGTACGACGCGGCGAAGGACCGCCAGAGCTTCCTGGAGGGGCGGATCAAGGAGATCGAAACCAAGCTCGCCAACGCCCAGATCATCGATCCCCGCCACATCGAAGGCGACGGCCGCTGCGTGTTCGGCGCCACGGT
>JADLDQ010000541.1 GCA_020846575.1 Burkholderiales bacterium | reverse complement strand
ATAAGTCCTTATTGCTCGATGTGCAACGCTCATATAAGTCCTTATTTTTGGCAAAAAATTGCACCATGTAGGTGTATAAAAGTGGAATTCCCGATGTGCATCGAAAAAGTGTCACGCGCCGGTTACACGCGGCGATCAACTTGCGGCGAAGGATCCGCGCGGCGTACAATGTGTGTGCAAGCTGCCGGTCCTTCCAGGGGGGCGAACAGGTTTCGACCGGACTGCGGACGGCAGAGGTTGCGCGCCGAGGTGGCTCGGAGGCCTCGTAAAACACCGGGCATGTTTCACCTGCGAACTCTCACGAGTACGCACTCGCTGCCTAAGTAACCTTAGTCAGCGACGTGAGTTGTGGGGCCCCGCCTGCGGCGCCACGGCTTGCGTAACCAAAGCAGGCTTGGTCCGGAAAGCTTCTGCTCGTAGCGATCCGGACGAGATCAATCGGGCTGGCCTTGCGCGAAGCGTGCCGATTCGCGTCCGCGGGGCGAGACCAATCAACCGGCTACGCGCGTAGACGCCCTGCTCGATGCTTCCTGGGACGCGGGTTCGATTCCCGCCGCCTCCAATACCATAAGGACTTACAGAAACGGAGCACTTACCGGACACTTCTCGCACAGAACCACCACAAGCCTCTGCACTTGCTATAGGTTAGCCTTATCGGGCGCTGCAGAAACCGTACAAACTTACAGCAGCGGCCATACTCTCACCGACTTCGTTCTGTGCGATTAGCGTGCAACTATTTATTGGACTTACAAGAACGCTCGATTTTTATGGGACTAGCCCATTTGAGCTATCAGCTAGCTGCTCAGCCTCGATCTTCGCCATCATCCGTACCCCCTCCGCTTTGTCCTTCTGGTAATAGCGCAGGATCATGTTGAGGTCGGAGTGCCCGACCCAGCCAGCCAGTATGGGCGCCGGCACACCCGGCTAGGCATCTCAGTGGTGGTATGGAAAACAGTCCTTGCCAAGTCCTTCGAATTCGACTTGCTGCGAGACGTATTGCCGCATAGGGTCAAGTCTGTATGAAAGGTAGACGCATTTTTATATCCGCACTGCTGATCCCGATCCTATTCCTCGGGGCCGGATATGGCTTTTGTCCTTGCCGCTTCCTTTCTACTCTTTGCTCAGAGGCCGCCCCGGAAAAGGTTGCCTTGCGTTCCTGCTGCCATTCGGCTGCCACATTTGAGCAGGACGATGTGGAGGCGAAGGTTGGTCAAACGAAGACGTGTTGTTGCGGCAGCAAAGT
>JADLDQ010000392.1 GCA_020846575.1 Burkholderiales bacterium | reverse complement strand
GGGGTGGAAGAAGGTCTTGCCCTGAACGCCCTTCGCCTCGGCCTCGCCCGTCTCGTAGCGCTTGTCGCGCGGGTGGATGTAGCCCTCCAGCACGTACTCGGAGTCCGCGAGCGCGAAGGCGTCCACGGTGCGCGCCTTCACCAGCCGCACCGGCCGTCCCTGCACCGCCCCGGCGATGCCGATCTCGTCGCAGCCCTTGGGGAGGATCACGTAGTCGAAGCCCGCGCCCGCGAGCAGCGTGCACGCCGGCGGCACGCCGAAGCACATGGTGATCGGGATCGGCTTGTCGTCGTCGTAGTGCTGCGTGTAGACCTGCCACATGTGCGAGCCGGGCGAGATCTGGAAGGTGCCGACGTTGCCCCAGCGGAAGTTCATGCGGTTGTAGCCGAGGTCGCTGCCGCCGTCGAAATACGGACCCGCGATGCAGCGGATCCCGGAGCCGATGGTCAACTCGGGTTCGAGCGCGGTATGGCGGATCGCGGTGATCCATCGGTTCACGTCGAGATCGCCGGTGAGGACGTGCTCCTGGCAGGGCGCCTGCGCCTGCTCGATCACCACCGGCTTGAGCGGGTTGTTGAGCGCGCGCGCCAGGCGCCGGGTGCGGTCGGTCGCGTCGGCGAAGCCGAACATGCGGTCCACCACCCGGATGTCGGAGAACAGGTTGGTCACCGCCCGCGCATGGGGCTTGCCCTTCACCCGGTTGAACAGGATCGGGATGCTGCCGTCGAAGCGCTTCTGGAGTCCCGTGATCTCCAGGTCGGGATCGACCTCCCGCTCGGTTTCCACGAGCAGGCCTTCGGCGCGCAGCCATTCGAGCGTCGAACGCAGGCTGGTGACGTCCGGGGCCTGCGCGCCGGATTTCAGGTTTTGCGGTTTGGCGGGCTCGTTCATGGTCTTGTTCTCCAGTATTCGAGAGTGATGCCGGGTGCGCGGCGTGTGCCGCCTTCAGTCGCCCTGGGGTTGGATGGCGCCTTTGATGCTCTTCTCGATCAGCGCGATCTCGGCGCGCAGGATGGACACGATCTGCCTGCGACGCCGCTCGTTCATGCGGGCGATGATAGCGCCCACGGTGATGGCGGCAAACGCCTGCCCGTAGCGGTTCACCACCGGCAGTCCGACGGTGGCCGCGCCGACCGCGAGATAGGCGTCGTTCCAGGCGTAGCCCAGCCTGCGGGCACGGGCGAGCGCCTCGAGCAGCGCCGGAACGGTGAGCTTGTAGTAGCCGAGCAGGCGCACCGCGTTGGCGCGCACGATCTCCCGCACGGACTCCTCGGGCAGCGGCATGAGCATCGCCAGCCCGCTCGCCCCGGCCCCCAGCGGGCGGCGCGCGCCCACCTCCAGGGTCAGGGCCTTGATCGGGAACGAGCCCTCCATGCGGTCGATGCACACCGAATCGTGGCCGCTGCGCACCGAGAGAAAGACGGTATCTTCGGTCTTGCCGGCGATACGCGCGAGCGAAGGCCGGCAGATATCGGCGAGGTTGAACTGCGGCGCGGCGGCGAGGCCCAGTTCGAACACCAGCGGCCCCAGGCTGTACGTGCGCGTGCGTTCGTCCTGCGCGAGCAGCCCCTCGGCGACCAGGCCCCGGAGGATGCGGTGCGCCGTGGGCCGCTCCAGACCGCTGTGCCTCACGACCTCGGCCAGGCGCATCCCGGTGCGGCTGCGCGAGGCGACCAGCCGCACGATACCCCCCGCGCGCTGCAGCGCCTGTGTGCCCGCGGGACGCGCGCCGGCGCCCGCCGTGGACCCGGCGCGCACTGCCTTGGCCCGGCCCCCGACCCGCGTGTCCATGCATCGCCCCCGCAGCGCGGCGGAATATCAAAATATGGAATCATTTTCGCCGCCCGGACACTGCCTCCGCCGGGCCGCAGTGCTAGCATGGTGCCAGAGCACGGTGCGCCCGGCAAGGCGCAGACTCCGGGACGCAGGCCGCGCGCTCGATTGCCGGATAAGCCGCAAGCGTATTTCACTATATGGACCACGCCGAAAGCCCTTGCGCGGCGCTGAGCGCCGGGCGAACCGGTGTGCGCTCCGGGGCCGCAAGGAGAACAGGATGAGCGCGATCGTGCAGCTTGCCGACGCTATGGGCAGCCCGATGGGTGTTCCCGCGCAGAGCGGCGCCGGCGAAGCGCCGGCGCCGGGTGCGTCGCCGGCGCACCGTATCGCCTACGAGGACCTGCGCGAGTGGATCGCGCGCGCCGAGGCGCTGGGGGAGATCCGCCACGTGAAGGGGGCCTCGTGGCAGGAGGACATCGGCATGGCGGCGGAACTGGTGCAGCACGACGAGAACGCGCCCTGCGTGCTGTTCGACGAAGTGCCCGGGTGCCGCGAGGGCGAGCGCGTGCTCACCAATTTCTTCGGCGGGCGAAGGAAGAACATGACGCTCGGCTTCCCGCTGGAGTACAGCAAGCTCGAGCTGTCGCAGGCGTTTCTCGACAGCTACATGCGCGAGCTGAAACCGATTCCTCACCAGTGGGTCGAATCCGGCCCGATCCTGGAGAACGTGCTCACCGGTGCGGACATCGACATCACCCGCTTTCCGGTGCCGCTGTGGCACGAGGGCGACGGCGGGCGCTACGTGGGAACCGGCAGCTACAACATCACCCGCGACCCCGAGGAGAACTGGATCAACGTCGGGACCTACCGCGTGATGATCCACGATGCAAGGACGCTCGGCTTCTACATGTCCCCGGGCAAGCACGGCCGCATCCACCGCGACAAGTACCAGGCGCGCGGAGAACCGATGCCGGTGGTGGTGGTGGCCGGTGGGGATCCGCTGCAGTTTCTGGTCGCCTGCAGCGAGATGCCCTACGGGGTATGCGAGCTGGACATCGCCGGCGGGCTGCGCGGCAAGGCGGTGAAGGTGGTGAAGGGCCGGGTCACCGGACTGCCGATCCCGGCCAACGCCGAGATCGCGATCGAAGGCTGGGTGCAGCCGGGCAAGCGCAGGCTCGAGGGACCCTTCGGCGAATGGACCGGCTACTACGGCAGCGACGTACGCGAGGAGCCGGTGCTCGACATCGCCGCGATCTACCACCGCGACGATCCCATCCTGCTCGGCTGCCCGCCGCAGCGCCCGCCCGAGGAGCAGGCGCGCTACCGCGCCATCACCCGCTCGGCGCTCATCCGCAAGTACGTCCTGCAAGCGGGCGTGCCCGACGTGACCGCGGTGTGGGCGCACGAGGTGGGCGGATCGCGACTGCTGCTGGGCGTATCGATCCGGCAGCGCTACCCCGGTCACTCCAAGCAGGCGGGGCACGTGGCCGCGATGTGCCACGCGGGCGCCTACGCCGGCAAGTACGTGATCGTGGTGGACGACGACGTGGACGTGAGCAACCTGGAGGACCTCGTCTGGGCGATGTGCACCCGCTCGGACCCGGCCAGTTCCATCGACATCATCCGCAACACCTGGAGTACGCCGCTCGATCCGCGCATCCCGCCCGAGGAGAAGGACAAGGGCAACAACACCAACTCGCGGGCCATCATCGACGCCTGCCGGCCCTTCCACTGGCGCGAGCGCTTCCCGCGGGTCAACATGCCCAGTCCCGAGGTGGCGCGGCGGGCAATGGAGAAGTTCGGCTACCTGCTCAAGCCCGCGGCGGCGGGCTGAGCGCCGCGCCTTCGCCGCCGGCGCGCGAGCGGCGCGATCGGGGCAAGACACTCGCGGGGCAAGAACCTTTGCGTTTCGCGCCCCGGCAGGGTAGATTCGCACGGTCCGTTCCGGTGTGGCCCCTCCGGCCTCTTCACCGAACTTCCGATCTGCCGTCGATCGCCTGTGTACCCGGGTATTCACTGTTGAGACCGAGACCATGACGCTTCCCGGAGTCGAGAAGCTCCCGCACCTTTTCAAGCCGGGCCGCATCGGGCGCCTTGCCACGCCGAACATGATCAAGTACGGCGCCTGCTGCGTGTCCAACTACAACACCCGCGACGGCTTCATCACGCCGCGGGAACTCGCGCGCATGCGCGTGATCGCGGCCACCGGCTGCGGCATCATCACCAACCAGGGCGCCTACCCCGATCCGCGCGGCGAAGGCAAGGCGTATTTCCGGCAGGTCGCGCTGTTCGACGACAAGTTCCTGCCGCAGTTCGAGATCATCGCGCGTCACATCCACGACGCCGGCGCGGTGGCGATCCAGCAGATCCTGCACGCCGGGCGCTACGGCGGCATCGACCTGGGTTACTGTATCCAGCCCTCGGTGGTGCCGCAGACCCTGCCGCACTTCCGGCCGCCGCGCGAGATCACCCGGGAGCAGATCCGCGAAACCATACGCGAGCACGCCGAGGCGGCAGAGCGCTCGGTGCGCGCCGGCTTCGACGGCACCGAGATCACCAGCTTCATGGGCTACCTGCTCGCGACCTTCAACTCCAGGTTCACCAACCAGCGCAGCGACGAGTACGGCGGTTCGATCGAGAACCGCGGCCGCTTCATGCGCGAGCTGATCGACGCGATCAAGCAGGCGAGTCCCGAGCATCCGCTGGTGGTGCGCCTGAACGGCGCGGAGCTGATGGACCGCTGGGGCGGGAATACCGAGGAGGAGTGCTTCGAGCTGATGCAGCAGGCGGTGGACGCCGGCGCCGACATGATCTCGGTGACCGTCGGCTGGCAGGAGGCGCCCGAGTCCTCTATCGGTCGCGACGTTGCGCCCGGCCACTGGAATTACCTCGCCGCGCGGGCGAAGGCGATGTTCCCCGCCACCCCGATCGCCTTCGGCAACCGCCTCCCCGATCCGGTGATGGCCAACGAATGCATCGCCAGAGGCGAGTTCGACTTCTGGGAGGTGTGCCGCCCGCTGCTGGCGGATCCGGAACTGGTACACAAGGCCGCCGAGGACCGGCTGCACGAAGTGCGCCGCTGCATCGGATCGCTCAACTGCCTTTCCCGGCTGTTCCGCGACCTGCCCTATACCTGCACCATGAACCCGGCCCTCGGCCACGAGGTGGAGCCCGAGTACCACGTCACGCCGGCGGCGGTGAAGAAGAACGTGATGGTGATCGGCGCCGGACCCGCGGGGATGGAGTGCGCCATCACCGCCGCGCGCCGCGGCCACGCGGTCACCGTGTACGAGCGCGAAAACCGAGTCGGCGGCGCCCTGGCCGGCTACGCCGCGCACGACCTCGCGCGGCCCGAGGACCTCGCCTCGGTGATCCGCCACCACGAGGTCATGGCCGCCAAGCACGGCGTCGAGGTCGTGCTCGGCACCGAGGCGAACGCCAAGTTCATGCGCAGCATCCTGCACCGGTTCGACGTCTGCGTGGTCGCGGCCGGCGCGCGCATCGACCGCGGCGCGTACGCGGCGCTGCCGGGCGCACAGCTGCTGGTGGACGCGCTGGCGCTCGCCGCCGGCCGCGTGGCGGTGGGGCGGCGCGTGGTGGTGCTCTCCGGCGGCAAGGTAGGCCTTGCGCTCGCCGAATCGCTGGCGCGCGGCGGGGCCGAGGTCACGGTGGTGGAGGAGGACAAGCGCATCGGGGGCGACGTCATGCCCTCGTTCAAGTGGCGGCACTCGGCCTGGGTCGAGGAGCTGGGCATCCGCACGCTCACCTCGTCGCGACCGGTGCGCATCGCGGCAGACGGCGTGGCCGTGGCGGACGCGAAGGGCGCCGAGACCTTCGTGCCGGCCGACAGCGTGGTGGCCGCGGGCCCGCGCCGGTCGAACCAGGAACTCTTCCGCGAGTTCGAGTGGATGGTGGATGAGCTTCACGGCTGCGGCGATGCGATCATGCCGCGGGGGCTGGACGCCGCCATCCACGAGGGCTTCCGGCTGGGCGTAAGGATCTGAGCGGTGAGCGCATGGCCCGGGCCGCAGGCACAAGGCGAATCGAACACGCGTTTCGGCGAGCTTGCCGGCTGGCAGGCGCTGCTCGAGCGCCACGCGGACCTGTTCGAGGGCATGCTGCCGGGTTCGCGCATCGGCATCCTGCCGCGCTCGGCGACGCATCTCGCGCCGGGCCGGCGCCTGGCGGGGCTCGCGGCCTCGGCGTTCGACCCGCTCGGAGGCAGGCTGCTCGCCTTGGAAGCGCGCGAGGATGGCATGCGCGCCGGCTACCGGCCCTGCCGCGGCTTCGAGGATGCGCAGGTGGACCTGCTGCTCGTGCCCGACGACGCGGCGGTCGCGGCGATTGCCGCACGCATGGATTGCGATGCGCTCGCGGTGATGAAGCGCATGATCCGCGAGGGGCGGATGCTCTTCTTCGTCATGAAGGGCAAGCACGAACTGCAGGAGGCGGGCTACGAGGACTTCCTCGATTCGCTGGGTCTCGCCTTCCTCGGAGCCTGCCGGTGATCTTCCACAACCCCGCCGGTGCGCCGGAGCTCGCCTGCGACGAGTGCGGCTGCCGCTGGTTCGACCGCATGGCGAACCGTTGCTACGAGTGCGGCGCCGATGTGCCGGAGGCGTCCCGCGCCGCGTTCGAGCAGGCGCTGGCGGCCTTTCGCGCGGATCGGGACCCGGACCGGGCGAACCCGGACGCCGCCCGTTTTACGAAAGCCAGACCATGAGCTACACCCTGCCTGAATTCTTCGCCCACGCCCTCGCGCTCGAAAAGGAAGCCGCGGAACGCTACCTCGAGCTTGCCGACATGATGGAGGCGCACCGCAACGACGAGGTCTCCGCCGTCTTCCGCGACATGCACCGCTTCTCGCTTCTGCACCACGAGGACATCCGCCAGCGCGCGCAAGGGATCGAGCTGCCCGAGCTGCGGCCCGGGGAGTTCCGCTGGCGCACCCCGCCCGAGACGGGCGGCGAGGAGGCCTTCGACTACACCCTGCGCGCCTACGACGCGCTGCGCTACGCGCGCGAGAACGACTCGCGCGCGATGCAGTACTACCGCTCGGTCGCCGACGAGACGCAGGACCCCGAGCTCAAACGCATGGCCACCGAATTCGCCAACGAGGAATCGGGGCACCTGCAGGCGCTGGAACTGTGGCTTGCGCGCACCCCCAGGCCCGCGGCGAAGTGGCAGGACGACCCGGGCCCGGCGCAGCCGCCTGCCTGAATCCGGCGGATCCCGCCGCAGTCCGCTACCGGCGGCACGGCGCTCGCCCGCGCGGGCGGCGCGGGCCGCCCCCGCTCTCACGATGCCTCCCATAGAGTCCCGCCGCTCGCCCCTGGATGCCCGCGCGGCATCCGTCATGGTCGCGCTCACCTTCTGCTGGGGTTTCACGCAGGTCGCCAGCAAGTTCGCGGCGGACGACGTGAGCCTCGTCATGCAGAGCGGCATCCGATCCGTCGTGGCGCTCGCCTGCCTCGCCGCCTGGGCCCGCTGGCGCGGGCAGGCACTGCTGCCTTCGAGGGGCGCGGGCTGGGCGAGCTTCGCCGTGGGTGCGCTGTTCACGGCGGAGATGTTCTTCATCTACGCGGGACTCGCCTACACCGGCGCCTCGCGCATGGTGGTGTTCGTATATCTCGCGCCGGTGCTGACAGCGGTGGGTCTGCACCTGCTGGTGCCGGGCGAGCGGCTGAACGCGCTCCAGTGGACCGGGGTGGCAGCCGCCTTCGCCGGAATCGTGCTCGCCTTCGGCGAGGGAATGGCCGCCGCGCCCGCATCGCTCGCCGGCGACGCCTGCGGCGTCGCGGCCGCCTTCCTGTGGACGGCCATGACCATGGTGATCCGCGCCACCCGCCTCACCGATGCACCGGCGGCCTCGATCCTCTTCCACCAGCTCGCGGTGTCCGCGGTCGCGCTCGTCGCCGCATCGATAGCCCTGGGCGAACCGGGCATCGTGCGCCTGAGCGCCGTGGCGCTTGCGAGCCTCGCCTACCAGGGCGTGATCGTCTCTTTTGCGACCTACCTCGCGTGGCTCTGGCTGCTCACCCGCTACCTCGCCGGAAGGCTCTCGGTGTTCTCGTTCCTGGCGCCCCTGTTCGGCGTGGCGACCGGCGTGCTGTTGCTGGGCGAGCCGCTGCGGCCGGCGTTCGTGGCGGCAGCCGTACTGGTCGGATGCGGGATCGCGTTCGTCAACCTGCGCGCGCCGGCGGCGGCGTAGCGGCGGTGCCCGTTCGCGCGCCGCGAGGTTGCCCGCAGTTCAGCGCCGCGCGCTCCAGCCTGGTTTGACCGCCGTGCCGGCCTTGCCGTGCGAGAGCACCGGCAGGTGTGCGATCGCCAGTCCCTGGGTGAAGGCGGCGCGCCGCACCAGCGTGTACTTCAGAAGCCATCCGCCGCCCAGCGCACCTGCTCCCGCAAGGGCCAGCAGCACGGCGGGCATCGACGGCGCCGCGCCGCCGTAGTCGCCCAGCGCCGCCGCAAGGGCGAGCGCGGCCGGCAGCAGGTGACCGTACACCAGGAGCGGCGCATCGATGGCGCCGAGCGCGGACAGGCTGCCGAGCGGCGCGCCCTGCGCGCGCAGGGCGCCGACGTAGCGCTTCCAGAGAGCGGCGCGGATCGCGAGCAGGACGACGAGCGCGAGCGACGCCACGCCGATCGCGGTAACGCCCGCCAGCGGCGCCGACAGCGCGAGGACCGCCGCGCCCTCGGCGAAACCGGTTGCGGTCATCAGGGGTGGGCAGCGCGGGTGGCGCCACGCCGGGATGCCCTTGTCGGCACCGAGCATGCGCGCCTGGCAGTAGAGGAAAGCCGCTCCGAGCACACCGGTCGCGAGCACCCAGGCGGAGGCGCCCGTGGCGACGGCGACTGCGCCGCTCGCCAGCAGCAGCGGCGCAACCAAGGACTCGCGGCTCATCCAGGATCTGCCCGGATGGAGGAAAACATTCAAGGCCCGTAACGGGCGTCCGATCTCTAACCACACGCAGGCGAGACCCACCACCACCAGTACCATGCCCGCCGGCAGGAGCGTCCGAACCTGCTCCCCGGCGAGGCTCGCGGCGGCGGCGATGGCGAGCAGGCCCCCGCCCGCGCCGCCGGCGATGAAGTTCGCCGCGGCTCGCCAGTCCCAGTTGTGCTGCAGCCTGGGCATCAGCGCGTCGTTCCCGCGCCTGGCGCTCATCGCATTCCCCGGTCGCTTCGCCGCCCGCGGTGGCCCTTCGCGCTCATGCCGCGTCCTCCGACCCGTCCCAGACGTAGTACACGCGCGGCCCGATCCCCAGTTCCTCGTGCATGCGGAAGTGCTGCGTCCCCGCGAGCATTCGTGACACGCCGCTCTCGGGGTCTTCCAGGTCGCCGAACGCCATCGCGCCGGCGATGCAGGCGTTGACGCAGGCGGGCGTCGCCTCGGGATCCCGCCCCGGGACCTTTCCGGTGGCCTTCCCGGTGTCGATACGATCCTGGCAGAAGTTGCACTTGGTGGCCACGCCCAGCCGAGCCGGATCGAAGCGCGCCGCCTCGCTGGCAAGCGGCTCGTCTCCATAGGCCCAGTTCGCCCGGTTCACGATCGAGCGCGCCTCGTAGGGACAGGCCATGATGCAGTTCGAACAACCGATGCACAGGTCGTAGTCGATGGTGACCAGCCCGTCGGCGCGCTTGCGGGTCGCGGTGGTGGGGCACACCTCCTCGCAGGGCGGGGAATCGCAGTGCATGCAGGCGACGGGCATGAAGGTGCGGCGCACGTCCGGGAACTCGCCGCTCTCCACGTCCAGCACTCGCCGCCACTGCACACCGGGCGGCGTGGCGTTGGCGCTCTTGCAAGCGGCGGTGCAGGTCTGGCAACCGGTGCAGCGGCGCAGGTCGATCGCCATCGCGTAGCGGGTCATGCCGCAGCCTCCGCCGCCCTTGCCCCCGCGCTCGCCGCGCCCTCGACGCGCCGCAGCGCGACGCGCACGATATCCGAGCCGGAGCCGGTCGCATCGGTCAGCTCCAGCGACATCGGTGCGATGGTGTTCAGACTGGGCATTTCGAGGTCCTTGGCGAAGGGCGTCGCCCAGTGGTCGAACTGGCCGAGGATCACCAGCGTGTCGGGGCGGATGCCTTGCGCGAGTACCGCCTTGCCGTAGGTCGCGCCGATGTGCGATCGCACTTCGACGCGGTCGCCCTCGGCGATCCCCAGGCGCGCCGCGGTGTCCCTGTGCACGATGACCCCTGCGTGGCCGCGGACGTTCTGCGCCACCTCGCGCATCAGCTCGATCGCGGCATTGCCCCCGGCGTGGTACTGCATGCTCTTGGTCGATAGCAGCCACAAGGGATAATCCGCCGGATTCGAACCGCAGGCCTGGAGCGCCCGCTCCCAGCGCCCGGGCACGTCGTGACACTGCGGCAGCGCGGTGTACTCGGCCAGCTGCCGGTCCCACCAGTGCATGCCCTTCTCGTGCAGCCGGCTGCCGAGTTCGCGGCCGATGCGCAGCAGCCGTTCCTGGTAGGGCAGTTCGTAACGCAGTCCGAGCTTCTCCATGGTCGGCGTCAAGTACCATTCGAGCCGGGACGAGGGTACGGTGTACTGCCCATGGACCTCGAACCACGCGAGCCCGCGCGCCTCGGCCGCGCCCGAGAGCCTGGCGGTGGCGGCGCGGCACATCGCGTCCCAGATCGTCTCGACGCCGTGCGCCTGGCTCTCGTCCAGTCGGTAGTCGTAGTCCGCGCCCGAGAGCGGCGCGACCCCGCCGGTGCCGGCGTTGATGGCGCGGTTGTACTCGGCGAGGAGCCCGGCGCGCCGCGCGAGTTCCGTGGCGACCCAGGTGAGGTCGCGCGCTTCACCCCGAGGGGCGACGGCGGGCGCTCGCAGCGCCACCCCGCGGCGCTCCCAGAATTGCTCGACATACTTGGTGCCGCCCACCCGGATCAGCTGCAGGGATTCCAGGTCGGTTGCGTCCGGCAGCAGCAGATCGGCGAAGTGGTTGGTCTCGTCCTGCGTGTAAGCGAAGCAGGCGGTGAACGGAAAACTCGCCATGGTCTGCGCCAGCGACTGCGTATCCCAGAACGCGATCGCCGGATTGGCGCGGTATACGAGCCACACCGCCGGGGGGGTCGGTGCGGGCATGTTCCAGTCGGCGGGCAATTCGCGCTGGAACATCCAGGCGAGCTGGGTGGGCCCCAGCGCCTGGCTCCACGCGGAGTCGCCGACGATCGGCACCAGCGTGCGGTGCGCGTTGCGGCTGGCCGGGCGCGCGCTCCAATGCGCCGCGTCGGTCGGGTTGAGGCGCTGGGCCATGAAGCCGTCCGCGCCGGGCGCGACGCTCGCCAGCCTGTTCTCGTGCGGCCGGTTGATCCGTACCGTGGTGCCCACGATGCCGCCGGGCACCTCGAGCGCGCCCACCAGCGCCGAGAGCACGGTCCGCGCCCAGCAGCACTCGAACGCGCCCCAGCCGTTGTTGACCGACTTGCCCAGGGTGATCGCCACCGGCCGCAGCGGCAGGGTGACGCCCTCGATGTCGACGGTCGCGCCGACCGACGCGTTCTCCAGGTACTCGCCGGCGATGCGCCGGATCGTGGCCGCCGGGACGTCGCAGATCGCGGCGGCCCACTCGGGCGACCAGGCGCTCGCGTGCTCGAGCAGCCGGGTGAAGGCGGTCGTACCCGGCGCTTCGCCCGCCTCACGGCGCGTGTCGTCGGCGTCTATGGTGACCGCACCGCTCACGAGATAGCGCCCGGCGAGCGCCGGCCGCGCGCCGGGCGCATCGAAGGCGAGTGCGCGCCCGGTGCCCTCGTCCCAGACCAGAGGCTTGCCGCTCGCCGCCTCGCGCAGGTACAGGCCGTCGGGGCCGACGAGGTAAGGCGAGGCGGTGCGCTCGAGCAGGAACGCCCGGTCGAGCGCTTGGGGCGGCTTTTCGTGGAGCAGCACGTGAATCAGCGCGAACAGGAACGCCGCGTCGGTTTTCGGCCGGATCGGCACCCATTCGGCCGCACCGGCGCCGGTCGCCGACAGGTGTGGCTCGACCTGGACGCGCTTATAGCCGCGCACACGGGCGTCGGCGTGGCGCCGCACCGCGCAGGGGCCGCCGGTCACATCGACATTGCTGCCCAGCGACAGCACGTAGCGCGCGAGCGGCGTATCGGCGGCTACGGTGAAGGCGCGGTGCCAGAACTCCCCGTAGAGGTGTTCGGAGTGCGTACACTTCACGCCCTGGCCGGAACCGAAGCTGTAGTCTATCGGACCCCAGGCGGCGAGGAATGCGGGCAGGGTTCCCATGTAGCTCGCCGGCGTCCCGCCGTGACCGAAAGTCGCCGCCACCCGCGGCAGCCCGGAGGCGTCGAACAGGCCGCCGGCGCGCACCTCGCGCAGCTTGCCCGCCAGCAGATCGAGCGCCTCGTCCCAGGAAATCGGCACGAATCCCGGATCCTCGTCTCGGCCCTTGCGCGGATTGGTGCGCTTCATCGGGTGCAGCACGCGGTGCGGGTTGTAGAGCTTCTGCACCAGGCCGTAGGCCTTGACGCACACCCGCCCGCGCCCCGGGTGCAGATTCTCGGCGGCGAAGTCCGGCTCGATCTCGGTGGCGACCCCGTCGCACACCTTGACGCGCATGAAGTCCGGGCCGGCCACGCAGTTGTAGCAGTAGCTCGGCACGGAGCGGATCGCTGAGGGCTTGCGCGCTGCCATGTACTCCCCCTCGGTACCGTCCCCCTCCGGGCGGATGTCCGGAGGCCGCCGCCGTGCGGCGGCGAAGGTGCTTTACGATACACTTTTGTTGCTCTTAGTCAAGAGCATTTGTATCATAACTGTGCCTCGGTGCGGCAAGCGAGGGTCCGCTTCCCGTTACAATCGCGACGATGCAAGCGTCCACAGCCGCAAGCGGGGCAGCACGCGCCATGACGCCCGCGGGCAAATCGTGAAGAGCCGCCTCGTCGCCGACTGGGTAAGCGAGTTCCTGCGGCGGCGCCCGGTTCGCGCCAACTCGCTCATCATCACGGTCTACGGTGATTTCATCGCCCCTCACGGCGGCACCCTGTGGCTGGGCAGCCTGGCGCGGCTGGTCGAGCCGCTGGGACTCAACGAGCGCATGGTGCGCACCAGCGTGTACCGGCTCTCGCGGGAGCAGTGGCTCGCCTCCGAGCGGATCGGGCGCAGGAGCTACTACAGCCTCACGGCGTCCGGGCGGCGGCGATTCGAGCACGCCTACCGGCGCATCTACTTCGCGCCCGGCAACGACTGGGACGGCACCTGGCAGCTGGTGGCGATACCCTCGGCGCTCGGCAATCCCGCGCGCGAGGGCCTGCGCAGGGAACTGCTGTGGGCCGGTTGGGGCGCCGTGGCGCCGGGAGTGTTCGCGCACCCGTCCTCGGACACCGCGATCCTGCAGGACATCCTGAAGGAAACGGGCACACTCCAGGGGGTCGTCGCCATGCGCGCCGCGAGTATCGGCGAGATCTCCAGCCGCCCGCTGCGGGAGCTGGTGCACGACTGCTGGAACCTGGAGCGCCTGTCGGCGCGCTACCGGGAGTTCATCGAGTTCTTCCGGCCGGTCGTGCGCGCCGTGCGCGCGGCGCAGGACCCCGACCCCGAGCAGTGCTTCCTCGTTCAGACCCTGCTGATGCACGATTTCCGGCGCGTGCTGCTGCACGACCCGCAGTTGCCGCCACAGCTGCTGGTACAGGGCTGGAGCGGCGGGATCGCACGCGAGCTATGCGCCGAGCTGTACCGCCTCACGTTCCGCTTCGCGCAGAAGCACCTGCTCGCCGCCGGCGAGGCTAGGGACGGGCCGCTGCGCGCCGCGGCGCCCTATTTCTACGAGCGCTTCGGCGGCCTCACCGAGGCGCCGGATTCCATTGTGGCGACGGCGGGTGCCTGAGCGGGAGTCCAAAACGCCCAAGCGGGAGTCCAAAACGCCCAAGCGGAAGTCCAAAACGCCCAAGCGGAAGTCCAAAACGCCTGAGCGGACGTCCAAAGCGATACACTGCGGAACCGGTTCCCATTCACTTGCGTATCCCGTTGTCCGACCCGGAGGTGTCATGAAGAGCGAACTGAGGCCAGGCCTCACTTGTACGCGCAGGATCAACATCGACAAGCCGCGCACCGTCGATTTCCTGGGCGAGGCGCTGCGCGTCTACGCCACGCCGGAGCTGGTGCGCGACATAGAAAACCAGTGCCGCGACTTCCTGCTCGGGTTCGCCGATCCCGGGGAGGACTCGGTCGGCGTCGGTGTGAACATCACCCACGGCGGGGCCACCCTCCTTGGCATGGACGTCGAGATCTTCGCCACCGTGAGCAAGGTGGAGGGACGCAAGGTGAGCTTCGAGGTGGTCGCCCGCGACGGCGCCGAGGAAGTCAGCCGAGGCACCCACGAGCGCTTCGTGGTCGAGGTGGAGAAGCTCCGCTCCCGGGTGGCCGCGAAGGCGGCGAAGCTCGGCCCGCGCGGCTGAGCGCGCCGGGCCGTCCCGCGCGCGAAGCCCTCGTCGCGAAGCGACAAGGCGCTCAGGCGTGAAGGCGCTCAGGCGTGAAGGCGCTCGGGCGTGAAGGCGCGCCAGTGAGCGCCCGTGCGCGCTGAGCTGCGCACTGCCGCTCGTGACGCCGGCGGCCGTGCATCCGGGGAAACGACGCAGTCCCGGGTTGTCCTCGATGGCCCGCCTCGCCTCGAATGCGGGGACGAGCGACCGGCCGCCTTCACCCGGGTCCCGGTATCGTCGATAGATCTCGGCGAACCGCACGACCCCTTCGCGGCTGCACTCGGCGCAGCCCCAAGTCGGGCGTACCGGGTGCGCAGGCGGATACCTCAATTTGCGAGCGAGCGTGCCGTAATTCTCCAAGGGCCCGCGCCGAGCGGCGCGCACAGCGGCCGGCGGTCAATGGAGATACGAACATGGTCACGCGAGCAATCGGGGTCAGTCGGCGGCTCTGCGCGCGCGCGCTGGCGGCGCTGGTGTGCGCGCTCGGGTCGGTCGCCTCTTCCGCCGACGGCGGGCGCCTCGCCGTGTGGGCGATCGGACTTCCTCACGGCGGCTACGTGGTCATGGAACATCAGGCGCCGTCCATCCACGTCAGCGCCGAAGACGTGAAGAATGGCGAGGTCAGAGTGCCGGGCGGTTCGCGCTTCGCGATCACCACCCGCACCCCCGCCGGATTCGCCGTGGAGTTCACCAGCGCCGGCACTTGCTGCCAGTCCGTGGTGATCGACGGCATCGGGGCCACGGTCGAACTGGGTCCCAGGGGTGGAACGCTGGTGCAGCGCAAGGCCGCCGCAGGCAGGCGCGTCATCGCCGTCGACTACCGCTTCGTGCTCGCGCCCGGCGTCGCTCCTGGAAGCTATCCCTGGCCGCTGGAAATGATGGTACGGGAAGCTGCATCGACCGATGTCGAGCGCCCGGCAGCGCTGCGCCGACTCGTGACGATAGCCGCACGCGAGCTCTGATCGCCGCCCGCAGCCGCGGCGCCGGTCAGAAGTTCTTTATCGCCTGGAGCCAGCCGCGGTACCTGGTGTCTCGTCCGGCCGAGGCAGGACCGCCGCCCAGCCGCTGCGCGAGCACGGCGCGAAGCGTGAAATCGTTGGCCCTGGTCCAGCCCAGGCTCAGTCCCGCGCCGCTCAGGCGGCGGCGGTTCGGCTGGGCGGAAAAGGGCTTCTCGGCGAACCTGACCTCGCCCGTGTCCAGGAAGGCGCCCGCCTGGAACGAGCCTGGTACGCCCTCCAGACTGAAGGCATGGCGCAGCTCGCCGCTCAGTACATAGCCGGAGTCGCCGGCGGCCTCGCCCTGCGGATAGGCGCGCACCCCGTTGACACCGCCCAGGACCATCTTCTCCGAGGAATCGAGATTGTCCGCTGCCTTCTGGCCATAGAAGGAAAGGTACGCGGAGAACCGCCCGGGCAGCCCCTGCAGCCTGACTAAGTTAAGCGACAGCTTGCGGTAAGCCCCCGCGGTGCGGGCCGTGGCGTCGTCGATGGCCTTGGCCAACGGGGATTCGATGGCCAAGTTGCCCCGGCCATAGCGCAGCGAGTAGGCGCTCACGGAATCGCCGCCCCAGGCGTCGAAAACATCTCCCGTCAGCGTGAGCTGGAAAAGGCGGGCGTCCTTGTCCGTGACGGCGTTCACCGCGCCGATCCGATCCTGCAGGCTCCTGCGCTCGTACGACAGTCCGACGTAAGCGCTCGACTGGCGCGAGCGCACCAATGGATACTGGAAGAAAGCCGTGGCCGAACCGGCCTCTCCGCTCAGACCCAGCGCCGCGAATCGTTCGCCCAGCTCGTAGTGCACGTGCGAATACTGCGCCCCCACGCGCAAGCCCCCGCCGCCTGCGGGCAACTGGTAATTCAGATGGCTGTACTCCAGTCCCGGTGCGCCCTTGGTCAACTGCACAGAGAGAAGGTCGCCCAGGCGCGCCGGGCTCGCAACAGCGAACTGCGCCGAGATCTCGTTCGCACCGGAATAGAAATTGCCGTGGTTGTCCAGATAGACCGAACCGGTGACGGCCGGGGACGGATCGATTTCGAGCCGCAAGTCAGTCTCCCCGACCGCCTGCCCCGGAGCAAGCACCGCCTTGCCCGGCAGCACGCCCGGCAAGTCGTAGATCAGCAGCAACTGGCGCTCGAGCGTTGCCTCCTCGACGACCCGACCGCTGAGAGGGGCAAGGTACGAAGCGATCACGCCGTCGCGCACCCGCGCGCGGTTCAGCAGGTTGATGTCGCCGAACCTGCCTTCGAGAATGACGATCTCCACCACGGCATCCTTGATCTCCTGCGCGGGCAGATAGGCCGTGGCGAGCGGATACCCTCGCTCCGAGTAAAACCGGGTGATGCGCCCCACCGCCTCGCCCAGATCGGCGATTCCCACCTCGCGGCCGACGAGATCCTGCAGCATCGACTGCAGCACGGCCTCGGGGAAAACCGTGGCTCCCGTGATGCGGAATGCCTTCGGGCGGAAGCGAATCTGCGGCGCCGGTTGAAGAATGGGCCGGGCGGGCGCCTCGATCTGCGCGTCGGGCGCCGGCTTGCGCGGCAGCCTGAGGGTGGGCGGCGCCAGCTGGCGCAGCGTGCTGCCCGCATCGGGAACAGCCTGCGCCGGCGCAAGGGCCGGCGCCGCACAGATTGCGGCGCCGATTGCGGCAGCCAGCGTCGTCGGGAATGGATGTGCGGGTCGCTGGCCGAAACCCATCACTACCGGGCGAGGCCTGCCGGGAGGCGAATTCCCGTGCTTTCCACCTCGTAGACCTGCCCGCCGGAGCCGGGCCGGACAGGCTCTCTCGGGGGCGTGCGCTGCTGAGTGAAGGCCAGTGCTTCCAAATAGGCGCCGCCGTCTGGTTCGCCAGGGGGAGCGACAGCGGCGGAGGCAGGAGTGACGATGAGCGTGCCGTTCACGTAAGTGAGCGCATAGTTTAGCGCGCTCTGTCCCGAGGGGACGAGAGGATACGACCCCGGCGGCGACAGAGTGCCCGCGGGCGTCGTTACGATGAGCGCTCCGCTGAGTTCGCTCACCCCTTCGCCGGAAATGAATCCGGAGTAGGTTGCGGTAAAGGGCGGGTTGGGCTGCAGCACCGCCCTGCTCTTGCCGTCGGCAGTGACGGTGAGCGGTACAGCCGTGATCACGCCCGTGGTGTCGGTGACGTAGGTGATCGCGTAGTTGTTGCCGCCATTGCCGTCGTTCACCACCAGACCGCTCGCGCTGAGGGTCTTGCCGGCGCCCGCGTTCCGGGTGTCGAAGCTCTGGGTCGCGGTGGCGCCTACCGTATCCGGGGCATGGATCGTCCCGCTCACCACCGGGGCGACGCTCGACGCAGCGGTACCGTTGTAGCCGCGGGTGTCAGTCTGTGCTGTGACTGTGAGCGGCGCGGCCGTGATCGCACCGGTGGTATCGGTGACGTAGGTGATCGCGTAGTTCGCTCCGCCGTTACCGTCGTTCACTATCAGGCCGCTCGCGCTGAGGGTCTTGGCGACACCCACGTTCCGCGTGTCGAAGCTCTGAGTCGCCGCAGTGCCCACAGTGTCCGGGGCAAGGATCGTC
>JADLDQ010000402.1 GCA_020846575.1 Burkholderiales bacterium | reverse complement strand
CCGCGCAGTTCCAGGAACTGGCCAAGTGGGACGACGGCTCCCTGCGCTGGGTCCTGGTCGACACCCAAGTCGACGCGCCCGCCGGCGGCAGCGCGGAACTGATCGTCTCCGACGCCGGTGGCAACGCCGCGCCCGCCGCGCCGGTGAAGGACACCGACCTCGCCGACGCGCTGACGGTCTCGACCGGCCCGCTGGAGTTCACCGTCGACAAGAAGACCTTCAACCTCTTCAAGTCCATTAAGGTCGACGGCAAGGAAGTCGCCGGGCCAGGAGGCAAGGGCCTGGTGCTGTACAAGGCGGACAAGTCCGAGGCTGTCGCCGCCGCACCAGACGAAGTCAAGGTCGAGCAGGCCGGGCCGATGCGCGCCACCATACTGTTGAAGGGCAAGTACCCCGGCATCCCGAACGACCAGATGCAGTACACCGTGCGCGTTTCGGCCTATGCCGGCCGCAAGCACCTGAAGATCCACGCCTGGCTGCGCAACGAAGGCGCGCACGGCTGGACCTGGGAAGCCAACAAGGAAAAGGTCGCGCGCGAGTTCTTCACCTTCGACGGCATGGCCATCGACCTGGGCCTGGCCCTGGGCGACGGCGTGAGCGCCGAGTGCGATGGAGCGAAGGGCACCGGCAAGTTCCGCGTCTACCAGACCTGCCTGAACGCGACGAAGTACACCGAGCCCGCCTACAGTTGGGACCAGTTCGAGTACACCATCAAGAGCGGCGACCAGGAGCTTAAGAAGGACAAGCGCACCGACGGCGTCGTGGCGCTCAGCGGCCCCAACGGCAAGTGCACCGCCGCCGTGCGTGACTTCTGGCAGAACTACGAGAAAGCCATCGAACTCGACGGCAAATCACTGAAGATCTGGCTCTGGCCGCAAGAAGGGCTTTGGCCGCGCAACTTCTTCGATCACTCCGCGCCGGGCTACGCCACCGCCGACATCGATCCGCTGCGCGTGAAGGACGGTTACAATATGCCCGGCTCGATCCACAAGGGCCATGAGGCGATCCTGGACTTCTCGGGCGCCGACCCCAAGGCCTCCTCCGCCGAACTCAGCAAGCCGCTCTTCGCCTTTGCGGCGCCGTCCTACTACGCCGAGACCGAGGCCGCGCCGGGGCTGTTCGCAGCGCCGGAGGTCCGCAGCGGCAACGCGCGCTGCGATAAGCGCCTCGACGGCCTGATCCAGATGACGAAAAACGTCGCTGACCCCGCCGGCGAAAGCAGCATCTGGGCCGCGCGCAAGGGGCGCGTCGAACGCGGCAACTACTTCGACTACGGCTACTGCCTGGGCTGGCTCGAATTCGGCGACCTGGGCGTGCCGGGCCGCGGCTACAGCAGCCTGCAGCACGACTGGCCCTGGGTCACGCTTTCCAATGCGTTGCGCTTCAGCGACGTCAATTTCCTGCGCCTGGGCGAGGAGATGATGCGCCACCGCATCGATATCGACAACCAGTGGTCGGACCGCGAACTGGAGCAGTACCGAGGCTTCCAGCGCCCCGCCGGCGGGTACGCGCACTTCCACTGCGAGCGCTTTTCGCGCGGGCAGCCGAACGTGCTGACCACGTGGCTGCCGGGCCTGGTGCTGTTCCACATGCTCACCGGCGACGCCAAGACCCGCGAAGCCATCGACCGCTGCGCGCCGCGCATCGAGCCGGCCTGGAATGCGATTTTCGCCAGCGAGGACTACGGCACCAAGCAGATCCCCGGCAACATGTACGCCGTCTGCACCACCATCTTCAACTACATCGCGCTCTACGACCTCACCGCCGACAAGGCCTGGCTCGACAAGGCCGTCGCGATGTACACGAAGTGCGTGACGGCCAAGGCCAAGCACTTCGGACCCTTCCTGCACGGCGAGAACCAGATCGCCAGCCAGGACTACATCGAGGACGACAAGAAGTACTGCTACGTGATCCACATCCTATGCGAGCTGCACCACCTGACCAAGAATGAGAGCCTGCTGGAACTCCTGCAGGGCGGCTGCGACAACGAGTGGCCCGAGAACTTCTACGACGCGCCCGTCTACCTCGCGGGCCTGAACGCCTACGTCGGCAGCGTCACCGGGCAGCAGCAGTATTACGACAACGCGGCGAAGTTCTTCATGCAGGGCTTCCCGCGCTCCGCCAGCCCGCCCGTCTACCAGGACAAGAACTCCCAGTGGGCCTTCACCGTGCCGCTGCTGCTGCGCGGGGCCAACATCTTCCAGTGGGGCCTGTGGAAGAAGCCCAAGGAAGCCGCGCCCAACCCGTAACGCCGTCCGGAGAGATTCGACATGAAGACCCTGAAGTGGCTCCTGGCCGCCGCGCTCGTCGCCGCCTGCGCGACCGCCGGCCGCGCGCTGATCAACCCCAACTTCACGCCGCTGCATCTGGTCAAGCAGTCGGACCTGATCCTGGAACTCGAGGCGCCCGCGAAGTTCGAGAACCTCAAGGGCACCCTCGCGGTCAAGTCCGTGCTGAAGGGCAAGTACGCCGCCAAGACCATCGTCATCGATACCGGCAGCTGGACGGAGGAAGAAGATGTCCCGGTCATGGAGCCGCTCTTCCTGAAGTCCACGGGAAAGCCCATCCTGATGTTTGCCGGCAAGTACAAGGTGGTGACGCCCAAAGGCGAGGTGAAAGAAGCGGAGGAGAAGGCGCTCTTCAACGTCCAGGGCGAATGGGTACCCGCCACAAAGGTGGAAGACGGCGCTTGGGACGTG
>JADLDQ010000391.1 GCA_020846575.1 Burkholderiales bacterium | reverse complement strand
GATGAACTGGGAGTACTCCATCGGCTTTTGTCCAGTCTGCCGCGTGCTGAACTGATTGAACACCGTCATCAGGACGAGCGCGATCACGAGCCTGATTGCTATGTTCTTGATCAGATTGTTCAAAATCGCGCCTCGCGGAAGTGGATGAAGCCTCGAACGATTGTAATCCCAAAATCCCGGCCCGAGTCAGTCCGGGCCATCAGTCTGTTACGACAGTGGCCCGTCAGCGCTTGAGCAGGCCACGGGCAAGCAGATACGTCTCACTCGAACTGGAACGCGACGCAGCAGGCTTGCGTACGACCACGGTCTCAAAAAGAGACCGCAACTCCTTGAGTCCACGATCAAAACTGGCGCCGTGGAAAACTTTGACCAGAAACGCACCGGGCGGTTTCAGCACGCGCACGGCGATTTCAACGGCCATCTCCACGAGAGCCTCGCCGCGCGCGGCGTCGACTGCCCTGATCCCACTGAGGTTGGGGGCCATATCCGAGATCACAAGGTCGGCCATGGCCCCCGGCAGCAGCGCCAGGACTCGATCGAGCGTCTCGTCGGTGAGCATGTCGCCCTGTACGAAACCCACGCCCGGGACCGGGGCCATCTCCAGCACATCCACGGCGATCACGTGGCCACCCGGCCGAACGCGCTCCGCACAGACCTGTGACCAGCCGCCCGGGGCCGCTCCGAGATCAAGGACGGTCGAGCCCGGGCGCAGCAGCCTGTCCCGATCATCGATCTCGATCAGCTTGTAAGCCGCGCGCGAACGGTAGCCCTCCCGGTTGGCCTGCTTGACGAACCGATCGTTCAGGTGCCGTTGGATCCACTGCCTGCCGCGTTTCGTTCGGCTCATCTACAATCCGGGAATGAACACGATCACCGAAACCGTCGAAACGTTCACCGGCACATTGCGGGGCGCCGACCGCCGCGCCCTGCGTGCCCGCGCCCACGCCCTCAAACCCGTGGTTTGGATTGCGGGAAGCGGATTGACCCCGGGGGTCATGGCCGAACTCGACCGCGCACTGCACGCGCACGAGCTCATCAAGATCCACACGGCAGCGGAGAACCGCGCGGCCAGGGAGGTACTGCTGGAGGACATCTGCCGTACGCTCGGAGCCGAGCCCGTGCAGATCATCGGCAAGACCCTGGTCGCCTTTCGTGCGCGGCCGGGCGAGGCGCCCGGGAAGACGCCCGCCTCGGCGCGGCGACGCAAAGGCCCACGCCGGACGAAGCGCAGCTTCCAGGGCGCTCGCTGAATCACGCCACCTCTGGCGGCATGGCCGGAGGCACCGACGCACTGCGCGATTGGCACTGCGCCACGCGGCAGCGGCAGGCGATCAAACGTAGCGGACGTCCAGGATCTCGTACTCGCGTACGCCGCCCGGCGCCTGCACTTCGACGACGTCTCCGGCCGTCTTGCCGATCAGGGCGCGTGCGATCGGTGAACTCACCGAGATCTTGCCCTGCTTGATGTCGGCCTCGTCGTCGCCGACGATCTGGTAGGTGAGCACCTGCCCGGCGTCGGTGTCCTCGATGTCGATCGTGGCGCCGAAGACGCAGCGTCCATCGGCATCGAGCAGCGCAGGATCGATGATCTGCGCATTTCCCAGCTTGGACTCGAGCTCGGCAATGCGGGACTCGATGAATCCCTGCCGCTCCGTCGCGGCATCGTAGTCCGCGTTCTCCGAGAGATCCCCGTGCGATCTGGCCTCGGCGATGGCCGTGATGATTCCAGGGCGCGCCACTGTCTTGAGCTGATGCAGCTCGGTACGCAGCAACTCGGCGCCGTTCACCGTGAGTGGGATTCGCTTCATGCCACCGCATCCTTGATCGTGTCGCCCGCCGCGGGCGTGGCGAGATTCGCGTGCAGCCGCTGCAGCCGGTACGGCCGCAGTTCGTGCGCTCCGAGGAGGCCGGCCGCCGCCGCGCGCGCGCCCGCGATGGTGGTGTAGTAGGTGACCCGGCCCTGGAGGGCGGCGTGCCGGATCGCGTACGAATCCTGAATCGCGGAGCGCCTTTCCTCGACCGTGTTGATGATAAGGGAAAAATCCGCGTTCTTGATCATGTCGACGACGTTCGGCCGACCCTCGGTCACCTTGTTCACGGTGACGACCTCGATGCCGGCGCCGGCGATGGCGGCCGCGGTCCCGCGGGTAGCGTACAGGGCGTATCCGAGACGAGCGAGCGAGCGAGCGATCTCGATCAGGCGCGGCTTGTCGGCATTGCGCACGCTCACGAACACCTTGCCCGAGGCCGGCAGCTTCTGGCTCGCGGCGAGCTGCGACTTCACGAACGCCTCGGAGAACGTGTTGCCGACGCCCATCACCTCCCCGGTGGACTTCATCTCGGGGCCCAGGATCGAATCCGCTCCCGGGAACTTGATGAACGGGAACACGGCTTCCTTCACGCAGAAGTACGGGGGCACGAGCCGAGGCGGCACCCGCTGCTCATCCAGCGTGCGCCCCGCCATGCAACGGGCAGCGATCTTCGCCAGCGGCACGCCCGTCGCCTTGGAGACGAACGGCACCGTGCGCGACGCCCGCGGGTTGACCTCGAGGACGAAGATCTCTCCCTCCT
>JADLDQ010000390.1 GCA_020846575.1 Burkholderiales bacterium | reverse complement strand
GCCACCTGGAACCCCTATGCGCTTGCCGCCGCGCAGACCACGCAGGCGCTGAGCCTGGTGCACGGGACGGGCGCCGGCAAGATCTGCACGCTCGCGGTGCCGAAGGCGCAGATCCAGCGCCCCGACGGGCTCGCCGAACAGCAGGGCGTGGTGGAATGGGCGCTGAAGCTGGTGCCGCTCGCCACCGCCGGCAACGACCAGTTCACGCTGGCATTCACCTGACCGGAAGGACGATTTCAGATGGCATTCAAACTGGTCAGCAACCCCGAGTTCACCGCGAGCGTGAAGGTGCGCGTGCCCACCGAGGGCGGGCATGCCGACGGCAGCTTCACCGCCCGCTTCCGCGCGCTGTCGACGAGCGAGGCATCCGCCTTCGACCGCCTCTCGGACGAGGGGCTGGCCGACTACCTGCGCGCGATCCTGATTGGCTGGGAGGGCGTGGTCGACGATGCCGGCGCGACGGTGAGCTTCTCGGACGCGGCGCGCGACCGGCTGATCGACGCACCCTTCGTGCAGGTGCCACTCCTCGTGGCCTACAACGAGGCGATGATCGGCGCGAAGCGGGGAAACTGACCGAGGCCGGGCGGCGCTGGGCCGAGGGCGGCGCGGCGGCGGACGGCGGGGCCGAGCGCGAGAGGGCGATACGCGATGCAGCGGCGATGGGGATCACGCTCGACCTCGGGGAGGCGGCGGCGGAGTTCGGGCTCTGGGCCGATCATGCGCCGGCCTGGGAGGCCTTCGCCGCCGTCTCGGGGCAGTGGCGCCTGGCGGCGGCGGGACTGGGCGGCGCGGTGTGGCTCGGGCTCGACTATGGCGCCGCCCGGGCCGGGCTCGAGCTGGCCGGGATCGTGGTCGATCCGGGCACCTGGGCGGAGTTGCGCGTGATCGAGGCGGGCGCAGCGGCGGCGCTGAACCGCAAGCGTGAGGATTAGGGTGGGAAGCAGGGCGCCATGGCGAACGATCTGAACATCGCGCTGGTGCTGCGCGCCCGGGCCGAGCAGGCGAAAGCCGAGCTTGCCGCCGTCAGGACCGGGCTGAAGACCCTGGGCGAGGCCGGGCGCGAGGCCGGGCGCGAGGGTGCGCAGGGCAGCACCGAGCATGCGCGCGCGCTCGACGCCCTGCGCGCGCGCTTCAATCCGCTCTTTGCCGCGTCGCGCGCCTACGAGGCGGAACTCCACGACATCGCGGCGGCCGAAAGGCTCGGCGCGATCTCGGCGCGCGAGGCGGCGGCGGCGCGCGAGCGGTCGGCGGCGTCCATGGCGCCGCTGAACGCGGGCTTCGTCCGGATGGGCGCAAGCGCCAATGCCGCGCGCGCCCATGTCGCCAACCTGAGCTTCCAGTTGAGCGATATCGCGATGATGACGGCGGCGGGGCAGAACCCGCTGATGCTGGCCGCGCAGCAGGGCGCCCAGGTCACGCAGGTGTTCGGCCAGATGCGCGCGGAGGGGCTCGCGATCGGCCCGGCGCTGGCGCGCTCGTTCGGCATGTTCCTGAACCCGCTGTCGCTGGCGGCCATGGGGGTGATCGCCTTCGGCGCGGCGGCGGTGCAATGGTTTCTCAAGGCCGATGCGGCGGCGGTGCCGCTCGAGGAGACGACCGAGCGGCTGGCGCAGTCGATGGGCGCGCTCCGCGAGGCCACCCGCGAGGCGCTGGTGCCGATGCGCGAGTTGCGGGAGGAATGGGGCGCGCAGGCCGGCGCGGTCAGGGGGCTGCGCGGGGAACAGGCGCTGCTGGCGCAGAGCCAGGCGCGGCTCGACCTCGCCAACCAGGCGCGCGCCCTGGCGGCGATGCGCGCGACCGGCGGCGTGACGAACCTGCCGGGCGCGGCGGGCTGGCAGGCGACGCTCCAGGAGGGCGGCTACGACCTTCTGGCGCGCGAGCAGAGGGACCTCGCCGCCGTTCTGGCAAGCGTCGACTGGGCGGGCCCGCCCGAGGCGCTGGCCGAGAGCCTGCGCGCCGCGAACGCGGAAATCGGCGCGATCATGGCGCGCATCCAGGCGGACGGGAAGACGATCACAGAACCCTTCGCGGCGCTGTCGAAGCTCCTGCTCGACTTCGAGATGAACGCACGCACGGTGGTCGGCTCGATCGCCGCGACCGCCGGAGACGCCGACCGGCTGGCGGGCGCGCTCGATCGGCGCGGCGCGGCGATGAAGGCCGCGGCAAAGGACTGGCTGGGCGAGACCCTGCGCGGCGTCGAGGCCGAGCGCGCCCGGCAGGCGGAACTGGCGGCCGGAAACCAGGCACTGCGCGAGAGGATCGCGGCCCGGCAGGCCGAGGCCGCGATGGCCGAGCTGGTCGCGCGCTACGGGGACGAGAGCCATGAGGTGGCCATCGCGCGTCTCGCCGCCGAGCGGGCGGTCGAACAGGCGATCGTCGACGCGGCAGGGGGGACCGAAGCGCTCAAGCGCGAGGCGATGGAAGCCTGGGACGCCTTGAAGGGCATCGCGACCGCCGCCGGGCAGATCAGCTTCGGCGCGGCGAACGCTGGAGCCGCCGAGTTGGCGCGCAAACTTGGCGTCAGCCTTGGCCTGGCGCAGCAATTGGCTGGCCTCGGCCTCGGCGAGGCGGCGCTGGAAGAGGGCGACGGCCGCGGAAGCCAGCGTGAGGGTCGAGCGAACGCGCGGGCATTCCATCGCGAACAATGGATGGCGCAGAACACGGCGCGATTGGCCGCCCTGCGAGACAAGGCGCTTGGCATAACACCAGCGGGTGTTGACGGTGCCAGCGGCGCGGGCGGCGGCGCGGCCGAGATCAGCGCGGCAGCGCGGCTTCTCGAGGCGCAGCGCGAGGAGCTGGCACTTCTGCGCACGCTCGACCCGGTGCAGCGGGAAGTGATCAAGAACCGCGAGGCGCTGGCCGCGGCCGGGGTCAAGGAGGCCGCCGCGATCCGCGAAAACATCGTGGAACTCGTCCGGCTGCGCGAGGTGGAAGCGGCGGTCAAGGAGATCGGCGCCGCCGGGCGCGACGCCTTTGTCGGGCTGGTCACCGGCACCTTGAGCCTGAAGGAGGCGCTGGGCCAGCTCATCGGCAAGCTGGCCGAGATGGCAGCCTCCTCGGCCTGGGACATTCTCTGGGAAGGCGGCAAGGGCGGCGGCGGCGGGCTCGGCGGGCTGCTGATCGACTGGCTCTCCGGCGGCATCGGCAAGAAGCCCGACGCCGGGAAGAAGGCGGATGGCGGGCGGGTCAGCGGCCCCGGCGGGCCGCGCCAGGACAACCT
>JADLDQ010000540.1 GCA_020846575.1 Burkholderiales bacterium | reverse complement strand
CTGCGGCTTGGGCAGGATGCGCCGCTGCTCGGCCTCGGCTCCGGCCAGCGGTATCGTCCGCTCGTTCCTCGCCTGCGTCAGGTCGCGCTTGATCTCGCGCTCGACAAAGTACGCGAGCTTGCGACTGCCGACCGCCGTCAACCCCACGCCATCCCCATCCCGCAATAGGCGGATCTTGCCGGTCAGGTCCGGGCCATACTGGTTGTAGCTGCCGCTCTCGTCGGCGAAGGCTTCGTAGACGTCGATGAACTTCACGTTATTGAGTAGGGCGCGCTCGCGGAACACCTCGTTCAGCATCTGCACGTCGTCGTTCATGTCGGACCGCCGCACGATCGGCAGGCTGACGAGGTAGACGGCCGCCCCGCGCCGCTTGAGCGCCCGCACGAGTCGGTCGACCCGCCGTCCGTACTCCGCCCGCCACTCCTCCGAGCCAATCGGCACGCGACGATTGCCGGGCCCGCGCAGGGGGATGCGATCTCCCACTCCGAACAGCATGACCGCGATGTGCATCGGCTCGCGGGCGATCGCGTCCTCGAGGCCCTGAAATTCCTGTGCCTCGAGCCTGATGAGGCCGGCGACCGTCTGCTGGCGCTTCGGCAGTTGCAGACGGGCATCGTCGGCGAAACCCTCGGTGAGAGCCGCGAGCAGGCCCTCCGCCATCCAATCGCCCAGCACCTGCAGGCGGTAGATGTCGTTCTCGGGGAAGGGCGTGATGTAGCTCGTGGCCCCAGTATCGTCCTGGGAGAGTGCCGGCGCCGTCGCCATGGCCCACACGGCCGCACCCGCCAGCATCGCCGCCAGGATGGCGAGAAGGCGCGCGCCGAGTGATGTTGGCGGCCGACGGATGCCGCCCGCCACCGACACCTCTTGAACCATCCGCGCCATGCCATCCATCCGACTGTCCCTGGCCGGCCCGCAAGCCGTTCAACAATATTAACGGAGAATCGCGCGAAGTCTTACTGCGACCGGTGCATGCGCCGTCTGCAGGGCGGACGGCAGTTCATTCGCCGGCGAACCGCCGCACTCGCGGAACGGCTCGGGCCTTCAGCGCGCCGCCTCACGCAGATGCCCCAGAAGCCGCGCCGTCGGCCAGCAATCGACGGCCGTGCGCGCGGCGCGCTG
>JADLDQ010000539.1 GCA_020846575.1 Burkholderiales bacterium | reverse complement strand
CAGCCAATTTGGAAAGGGCCTTGCCATGACGCGAAATCGTCGCGCGTTCACGATCGTTGAGTCGCTCGTGGTCATAGCCGTGGGCTTCTAGTACAGCGTCCAACCTAGAAATTGGGGTAGCGGAATTCGCAAGAATTCCGCGGAGTCGGGCGCAACGGAACTTTTGCAAGTTCCGCTACCCAAAAATTAAGCGTTGAGGAAGCACTAGCCCACGGACTATCGAAGCGCGAATCCGCCAAGCCCCAACGGGGCGGCACTCGCGTTGGTCTTTACTTCGCCACTGCGTGGCGACCGCACTCGATCGCAATTTCATCCACGGGCTGCGCCCGTGGCTACATCACGTTGTCCCTTCGGGACACTGGAATTCGCTACGCGAATGCAGAAGTTCCTATGCGTTCATTCCTTGCATCCTCATTCGTAACGCCACTTCGTCGCCCACGGATCTTTCGTCCGTTCCTGAAAGGCTTTGAGCTTCGTTTGCAGCTCCGCCAGCGTCGCGGCGTGGGAACGGTCGCTGGCCAGATTGTTTACTTCGTGCGGATCGGCCTCCAGATCGTAAAGCTCGAACCGCGGGCGGTGCAAGTAATTTTCCACTCGGCGCTTGCCATAGTATTCGGCTTTCGAACGGAGCGTGTCTTGCCAGGTCCGCGAGTCGTACAAATCCGATGCAAACGGGTAGTCCAGCCCGTGGGCGATGTTCCAAATCAGCTTGTGCCGCCGCGTGCGCACGACGCGCATCGGGTAATACATCGTGATCTCGTGAAACGTGTGCGAGGCGTAGATTTCGTCCCAGCCCTGCGGGTGCTCGTCCGCGAGCACGCCCAGGAACGACCGCCCGTGAAAGGCCGCATTCTGCGGCGTCGCGCGGGCGAAGTCGAGGATTGTCGGCGTGATGTCGGCCCACGTGATCATCGCATCGCACACCACACCGTGCTTCGCGGCATACGGATCGCGCACGACGCACGGCAAGCGCATGCCGGGGTCGTAGAGCGTGGTCTTCGCGCCGGGGAAGGCGATGCCGTTGTCGGTGATGAAGATCACCAGCGTATCGTGCGCATGATTCGCTTGCTGCAGAATGCCGAGCAGCCGATCGAGGCCCGAGTCGGCCCGCTCGACGCTGCCATAGTATTGAGACAGTTCTTCGCGGCACGCGGGAGAGTCGGGTAGATACGGCGGCACAATGACGTCGTCTGGTTTTACAGCGCGACTCCCTTCGCGCTTGAACGGGCGATGCGGTTCGCTGGTGCAGAAGTAGAGAAAGAACGGCCTGTCGCTGTCGGCCGCAATCAACTCGCGGCAGTTGCTCGCCATCGCCGCCGGCGACGCGCCCGCTGCGATCACCTGGTCGAAGTGAAACACCTTCTCCGGCGCGACGTGAAACTTCCCCGCCCGCGCCGTGCGGTAGTCTTTGGCGGCCAGCAATACGGGGAGCGACTTCACGCCGTCGAAACTGCTGAAATGATGATATGCGTGCTCGTGCCCGTAATGGCCGTTGGCGTGATTGTAGAGGCCGGTGAGGATCACGCTGCGGCTGGCGCTGCAGCTCGCGGTGGTGCAAAACGCGTGGGTGAAGCGCGTGCCGCTGCGGGCGAGGGCGTCGAGGCCGGGCGTGCCGATGACCTCGTTGCCGTAGCAACCGGCGTCGGTCGAGCCCATGTCGTCGACGACGTACAGAACCACGTTCCGCTCCGCGGCGGAAAGCGCGGCGGCGGCCAGCAGCGATACGGCCGCCAGCGACAGCAATCTCACGAAACGGCGCATGAAAAATTCCTTGATTCGTGCGGGCGAAACGGACTGACGTTCGCCTTCATTTCCGTAGCTTAATCGAGCGACAACCGCCAAAACACCGCGCCACCGATTCGAGGCATCGCTGCGCAATGCAAATCATGTAGCGGCACGGCTTTACGACGGGAGGGAGGCGTTGTCATGGTGCTCCTCCCCGCGATGTCCGGCTGGGTATGGGGTAGTGGCCGCTCTTGGTGGGCGACTCGCGGAGCGAGCTCCCCACTCTAACTCAAAAACCGCCACTACCCACGGCGCAGGCCATTAGACTCGGCATCTACAATCACATTCGCAATCGCCGCACGCGGTGGTTGTAGGAATCGAGCACGTGCAATCGGCCATTGCCGTCCTGCACGAGCGCCCACGGCGGATAAAATTGCCCAGGCCCGCAGCCGGGGCCGCCGAAGACGCCGAGTAATTGGCCGCCGTGCGTAAATTTCTGCACGCGGCGGTTGCCGGATTCGGTGACGATCACAAAACTGAGCGACATTGCCAATTTCGCGTGCTATCATGCCGTATGACTCTT
>JADLDQ010000389.1 GCA_020846575.1 Burkholderiales bacterium | reverse complement strand
TATGGGGCGGTTTCGCGGCTCTTCTCGCGCTCACCGTCGTCGCGGAAGTCTGGGTCCGTCGTCACCCGCACTTCGGCTGGGATGGACTGCCCGGGTTCAACGCGATCTATGGATTCCTGGTCTGCGCCGGCCTGATACTGGCCGCGAAACTGATCGGGCTGGTCTTGAAGCGCCCCGACACCTACTACTCGGAGGACGGGCATGAGTATGAGTAACGCGCTCATGCATCCCGGGTTTCTGCTGGTCTTCGGCGCGGTGCTTGTCGCCCCCGCGAAGGGAGGGCTTCGCAGCGCACTTGCGCTGGTGCTTCCGCTCGTTGCGCTGTGGTCCGTGTGGCAGCTCGATGCCGGCGCCTCCTGGCATGCCCGGATAGCGGGCCTGGAGGTTGCGTTGCTCGTGGTCGACGCCCTCTCGCGCATGTTCGCCACGATCTTCGCCGTGATGGCTTTCGGGGGCGCGCTCTTCGGGCTCAACCAGGCCAGCCGCACCGAGCTGCCCACGGCGTTCCTCTATGCCGGTTCGGCCATCGGCGTCGTGCTGGCCGGCGATCTGCTCACCCTTTTCGTCTTCTGGGAGCTAATGTCCGTCGGCTCCCTGCTGGTGATCTGGAGCGCCGGCACCAAGCAGGCGTATCGCGCCAGCCTGCGCTACCTCGCGGTCCATCTGCTCGGCGGCGTGCTGCTGCTGATCGGGATCTGCGGCCATGTGGTCCAGACCGGAAGCACCGGATTCACGGCAATGGCGCCGGACTCCGCGGCCCACTGGCTCATCCTCGTCGGCTTTCTTGTCAACGCCGGCGCGTTGCCCCTCTCGGCGTGGATTCCGGACGCGTACCCCGAGGCCTCGTGGAGCGGCACGGTGTTCCTCTCCGCCTTCACGACGAAGACCGCGGTGTACGCGCTGCTGCGCGGCTTCCCCGGCGCGGAAGTCCTGGTTTTCGTGGGTCTGTGCATGATTTTCTACGGGATCATCTTCGCGCTGCTGGAGAACGACATGCGGCGCATCCTCGCCTACAGCATCGTGAATCAGGTCGGCTTCATGGTGACCGCCATCGGTATCGGCACCGAGATGGCGCTCAACGGCGCGGCGTCGCACGCGTTCACCCACATCCTCTACAAGGCGCTGCTGCTGATGTCGGCCGGTTCGGTGCTCTTCATGACCGGAAAGCGCAGGTGCACTGACCTCGGAGGACTCTTCCAGAGCATGCCGCTCACCGCGACCTGCGGGATCGTCGGTGCCTTGGCCATCTCGTCGTTTCCACTGACGTCCGGGTTCGTGAGCAAGTCGATGATCTCGCAGGCGGCGGCCGACCAACACATGTTGACCGTGTGGCTGCTTCTGGGTGCGGCCTCCGCCGGCGTTTTTCTCCACGCCGGGATCAAGTTTCCCTGGTTCGTATTCTTCCAGAAGGATTCGGGCCTTCGGCCGCCAGAACCGCCGCTCAACATGCGGCTGGCGATGGTCCTGTTCGCGATTCTGTGCATCGGTCTGGGCATCTTCTACGAACCCCTGTACCGCATGCTTCCCTACTCGAGCGACTACATTCCCTACACCGGCGATCACGTCGTCTCGCAGCTCCAGCTGTTGGTGTTCTCGGGTCTCGCGTTCTTCGTGATGCTCGGATGGCTCCGCCGGACCCTGACGATCACGCTGGACTTCGACTGGTTTTACCGGCGCTTCGGCCCCGCCCTGCTGCGAGAGGCGCAGCGGGGGATCCAGCTCGCCCGGACGATGGCGATGGCGCTGGCGACCGCGTGCTTCAGGCTCGCAGTGGTTCCCTTCGTCGACCTGCACCGCCCCGCGGCATTCTTCGGGCGCACCTGGAGCACGAGCGGCATGGCCCTGGGGGTAATGGTGATCCTGCTGGCGTATCTGGTCGGATATTACGTGTGGTGAGCCGCCCGCCGTGGCAGGCACACAACGCGCGCCGCGCCCCGTCACCCGCCCGTCGTATCGTCAACGCCCTCAACGGCCAGAACTTGCAGCAACTGCCGCACCTTGAACGACTCAAATCGATTCGTGTGCGTACGATGCAATGCAGTGCCGAGAGTTAATCGGCAGTTGCCTTTCTGTCAGATTGCTCTGATAGAGAGCGGTTCAACGATGCAGTGCACCAGACGCAGGCGAGAGCAGGGCGCGCCGGTGACTGAGGACGTTCGGTGTCAGTGGCCCGCACTCGCTAGAATGCATTTGCCTTAACTCTTGGAGGCCCGATGAAGTACAACATCGAATGTGAGCGGGAAGAGGACGGGCGTTGGCTGGCTGAGGTTCCCGAGCTCCCGGGTGTCATGGCCTACGGCAGCACCCGCGAGGAAGCTCAGGCCAAGGCCCAGGTCCTTGCTCTTCGCGTTCTCGCCGAGCGTCTCGAGCACGGTGAGGCGCGGCCAGTCGACATCAGCATCTCGGTCCCGACGGCATGAGCCAGTGGCCCTCGTCGAAGGCCACTCGGGTTCTTGCTGCACTCCTGCGGATCGGTTGGAAGATCAAGCGCCAGTCCGGCTCCCATCGCACGCTGTCTCGTCAAGGTTGGCCCGACTTCGTGTTCGCCTTCCACGACCGCGAAGAAATCGGCCCTCGCATGCTCGCGCGGATCGCCAGGCACGCTGGTCTCAAGCCTGAAGACCTGTAGCGTCTTCCCGATGCCGACGCCGAACGGGCCCGGCCGGCGGACCGCCTCCAGCGGGCTTCGCCCGCCTGCACGGTCCGCCGATGGGCGACGCTGCCCCCGCAGGAATCGCCGGTCGCAGGCGCCGCTCCGCGAGTTTCGGGGCGCGGTGGTGCCCGGCTGTGTTGATGGCGGGCGGCGGCCGGCGTATTCTGGCCGCGGTTCGGCAGCCGGGCCCGCCACGCGGCGGAGGGTGTCCGGATCGGCACTGGAGAGCAACATGACCGACAAGATCAAGGTCCACGACCCGCGGGGCTACCCGCCCAAGGTGGCCGGCAAGCGCCTGGCGCCGCGCCTTGCCTCCCTCGAGGGAAAGAACCTCTACCTGGTCGACTGCCTGTTCGACAACTCCGAGACGTTCATGAACCAGCTGCGCGACTGGTTCGCCACCCACCTG
>JADLDQ010000538.1 GCA_020846575.1 Burkholderiales bacterium | reverse complement strand
GCAAAAAGGCGTACCGGTGATCTATCCCATCGGCGGTCATGCCGTGTATGTGGATGCGCGCCGGCTGTATCCGCACATTCCGCCACACGAATTCCCCGGACAGGCCCTGGGGTGCGAACTATACCAGGTGGGTGGTGTCCGGTCGGTCGAGGTAGGCTCGGTGATGTTCGGTAAATACGACGCCAACGGCGGGTTCGTGCCGGCTCAGCAGGAACTGGTGCGCCTTGCGCTGCCCCGGCGGGTATACACCCAGAGCCACATAGATTATGTCATCGAAGTATTTGATGAAATACTGCGACGGCGCGAGCGAACGAAAGGCTACCGGATTACGTTCGAGCCGCCTTTTTTGCGGCATTTTACGGCAAGGTTTGAACCGGCGCCCTGAGCTGAAATCAAATACCTGGCGACAGATAAAACATGAGCCAACCCGACGGGGATGGCTCATGTTTGTAAATGGAGGAAATAAATCTACCCTTCCCGTTTTTTCTGCGGCGCCGGTTGGGCTTTCTGCGGCTGCGCTTTGGGCGCTTCTTTACGCGGCGCGGGGGCAGTTTGTTTGGGTTGGGTTGCCGGTGCGCGTTCGGTTTTGGGCTGTGTTTGTTTGGGCTCCTGCCACTTGTCGCGGTGATATTCTTTCGCTTCGTCAACGGCCGGTTTTTTGGGTTGAGCGACCGGGCGTTCCGGGCGTTTTACCGGTTCGGTGGATTTGGGTTTTTCAACGGGTTTGGCTTTGTCGGCCGGTTCCCGGCGCGGCTCTGCCGGCTGGGTTTTGGGTTTAGCCGGCTGCTCTGTTCGGGGTATGCGCGCGGGAGGAGCAGGTTCCTGTTTTACCGGTTCCTTTGGCGGCGCCCAATCGGAGCGTTTTCGATCCTGGTCGACGCGTTCACGTTGAATTTCTTCCCCGGCCTGTGTTCTGGATTTTTTTAATTCGGGGTATTTGGCGCTGTTTTTTTGCAGATACTGGGCCGGCGTAAGCGCCCTGGCGGGATTTTTTGTATTGTATTGCTGACGCCCGTTTTCGAAGCCGGCATATTCGCGCAGACGCGCGGGCAGCCGGGATTTATCGCTCAGCCACTCGTCGGATATGATCTCCCTGTTTTGGTTGCGCCATTCCCTCACCCCTGTCGTAATCGTTGTGCCGGAGCGGCGGTGGCCGTAATAATGGTTCACAAAGTGCGTCGACAGGCGGTTGTACCGGTTGTGGTGGTGCGGATGCCAGAAATACCAGTGCATGAAGTGATGGGAAGGCAGATAAATGACCACTATCGTTTGTTGATAGGGATAGAAACCCCAGTACCACCAATACGGATAAGGCCGCCAGCAGGGCTGTGGCGCCCACCAGGGATAGCCAAACCAATAGGGATAATTGTAAGAATAGTAATTGTAGACAACCGCGGATTGCGGTTCCTCGTAATACAGATCGTCGTCCACGATG
>JADLDQ010000537.1 GCA_020846575.1 Burkholderiales bacterium | reverse complement strand
GGCCACGCATCGGGCGCTGGGCTACGTCCAGCACGAAGGCCGCTGGGTCGGGCCGTGGGCGAAGAAGAAGCTCGGCGAAGGCTGGACCGAGGACCCGCAGTTCGGCTGGATCCCCGCGTCCGACGCGCCCAAGTACCGCGCCGGGCAGCGCCCCATGGACGGCGGGGGCTTCGCGCCCAAGGCCGAAGCCGACGCCGCGCACCGCGACAAGACGAAGCCGTACAAGATCGTCAGCGAACACTTCGACGTCTTCTCGACGCGGCCGCTGGAGGAAGGCGTGCGCTTCGCGCGCGAGGCCGAGGACTTTTTCGCGTCGTGGGGCCGCGACTTCGCCGCGTTCCTGGACCCGGAACTGAAAGACGGTGCGCTGCCGGGCTCTGGCCTTCAAGCGCCGGCGCGTATGCGCGTCTTCTACCTGCTCGACGAGGCGCAGTACCGCGAGATCAGCGGGAACCCGCGCGCGAAAGGGCACTTCGACCTCGCGCGGCAGTGCTCGTTCTTCTATCCGTACGGGCGCGAGCGCTCCCGCGTGCAGGAGATGATCTTCTACCACGAGGTCGGGCACCAGCTCTTCCACGCTTTCAGCATGGGCAGCAACAGGGGCATGGGCTTCTTCGGGGCGCTCTCCGGCGCCAACGGCTGGCTGCTCGAAGGCCTGGCGACGTACCTCGAAGGCCTCGACAACATCGGCGGCAAGCTGGTGCCTGCGCAAGTGAACCTGCCGCTGCGCGACTTCCTTTCGTCCGCGGGCCTGAGTTCCGACCGGCTGGCGGTGATCGGGCCGCTGCGCATCAAGCTCGCCGCGCATTACGTGCAAACGAAGGTCGCCGAGCCTTGGGACAAGCTCTTCGCGCTGAACCAGGCGCAGTACCCGGTGGGCCCGGTCGTGAACGGGACGCAGATCGACCGCTACAGCGAAGGCGGCGCGATCGCCTACTTCCTGCTGCACGGCAGCGGCGAACGCCACCGCGACAACTTCGCGCGCTTCGTGCGCGGGTTCTACGAAGGCAAGGCGCGCGGGGCGAAGGCCATCGAGCAGTACCTCGGGACGTCCATCGCGGAGTTGGAGAAAGCCTACGCCGAATTCATGGCCAAGATCCCGCCGATGAAGTGAGGGCTGGAAAGCAGAGCATAGATAAGAGTTAAGAGATGAGAGATAACGGCAAACAGTAGGGGTTAGGGGCGAGGGGCGAGGAACGGAATCGGGCGACCCGGCGATCGGGTGATCGGGCGAACCGAACTGAAAACAGCAAACGGAAAACGGCAAAACTACGCAAGACGCGCTGCTCGCGCTGCTCGCGCTGCTCGCGTGGCGCGGGTTGCTCACGCAAAGACGCCAAGGCGCAAAGAACGGCGTTTCCTGTTTTCGGTTTCCGATTCGCTTCGCAAAACGCGACAGCGGTGGCGCGGGTTGCTTGTCGCGCTGACTTGTCGCGCCGTAGCCCGTAGGGCGAAGGCGGAAGCGAAGCGCAAGCGGATCTACCCGCGCATCTGTGGCGAAGGATGGTTCTTGCGTGGAAAGCTGCCAGGGCCGGGTCGCAGCGCTAGGCCGTTAGCGCCCCGGAGGGGCGACAAGAGTAAAGCCCAGGGCAAGGGACGCGAACAGCGGACCGCAGCCCTGGGTATAAGACGCAAAGCGTATTGAGCCCCGCAGGGGCGACAGGAGCAAGGCAGAGATAAGCTCCTGCCGCCCCTCCGGGGCTCTAGTCTTTCGTGAACCGTTTACCCAGGGCTGCGCGCGGCTCCCGCCTCCGCTTCGCTTCGGCGTGGCGAGTCGCCGCGCTGGCCCTGGGCTTTATCCTGGTGCCCCTCCGGGGCACTTTCGATCCCACGCTTTGCGTAAGTAAAAGGAGCGGGCCTCTTGCGGCCTACAGCCTGCCGCGGGTTGTCTTTTCGAAATTCGGCACTGCCGGGCAAGCCGGCAGTGGCACCCAACAGACTTCGCGGTTGCTCCGACACAAACGAAGGTCTGCGCCAACGGGGCTTGCCGGGCCGTTCACGCGGCTTGGACGGAGCCTCGCCCTCCCATAAGCTTCGCGTCTGATTGCCGTCTGTAGTTTGCGGTTTGCGGTTTGCCGTTCCTCGCCCCTCACCCCCCCCGCCCCTGCCGTCTACTTCGCGTTGCTGACCACCGCGCGGCCGGAGCCGTCGTTGAGGCTGTCGGGTTCGAGATCGTAGCCGGGGCGCTGAGTGCCGGGACGGCGCGGCGGCTGAGGCTGCGGGCGCGGCGTGTACTTGGCCAACTCGATGCGCAGGCGTTCGATCTCCGCGCGCGCGGCGCGCAGGTCGTGCTCCAGTCGGCGGTTCAGGCGGTTAAGCGCCTCCATCTGCGCGAGCGCGCGGCTCCAGTCGGCGTTGGACGCGGCGAGGTTCGCGTTGGCGGCGTTCAGATCCGCGTTGGCGGCGTTGACGTCCTGGGCGAGCGCGCTATTTTGCTGCTCCAGCGCCTTCGCGGCGTTGGTGGCCTGGTCGAGGCGCTCCTTCGCCTTC
>JADLDQ010000388.1 GCA_020846575.1 Burkholderiales bacterium | reverse complement strand
TGAAGGGGCGAGGCGGCGCAGCCGCGGCCGAGACGGGCTCACGCGGCGCCTCACGCACCGGCGACCGGCAGTTCCCCCACCGACCCGAGCGCCTCCAGCCCCTGCAACGCCTCGAACATCCGCCGCGCATCCGCTTGCGACAGCGCTCCCTTCACGCAGTCGGCGAACTTCGCCCACAGCGCCTGCACTCCGACCGGTCGCTTCGGATGCCCCATGGGCAGCTCGAAGCGCCGCTCGAGCCTCGCGCCGTCCTCCAGCGTGACGACCACCCCGTCCTGCGGCGCTTTGCGCCAGGCGGGCTCCGGCAGCACGGTAATCCTCACCTTGCCCATCAGCTCGCGCACGTCGGCGCGCAGGACGAACGCATCGTCCACCTCGGCGAGCGTCGCGCGCCGCGCGATGAGCGCCATCGCCGCGGCGAACTCCATGCTGAACTTGGCGTGCAGCGCGGTGCGCGGGTCGTGGTGCACGAGGTTGGCGAGTTCCACCGCGCCCGCCTGGATTTCGACGCTCGCGATGCGCGCGGGCGCGATGTCGCGCTCGCGGGCGAGCGCGATGATCGAATCGAGCGCACGGTGCGTGCCATAGCACATGGGGTAGAGCTTGAAGCCGAGCGGGTCCTCGACGATGCGCCAGTTCCGGCCCAGGCGCACCGGGGTGTCGAGGTCCACTTCGCCGGCGGGCGAGACGGCGTGGAGGAAACCCTGCGGGTGCTCCAGCGCTTGCGGCGAAGCGCTCATGCCAGCGGCGGCGAGCCGGGCGGAGAATACGCCCGCGCTCGCCGCGCGGCCCGCGTGGAAGGGCTTGGTCATCGAGCCGAAGTTGGCGACCACGCCCCCGGCTTGCGAAGCGGCGATGCCCAGCGCGTGCGCCGCGCGCGCGGCGTCCAACCCGCGCAGCCGGGCGGCCGCGGCCGCGGCGGCGATGGCCCCGAAGGTGGCCGTCGGATGCCAGCCCTTCACGTGGTGCGGCCGCCGGTCGCGCGCGGCGATCTCCCCCCAGACCTCGTAGCCCGCCGCGTACGCTTCCAGCATGTCGCGCCCGCCGCGCCCCAGAACCTCCGCCTCGGCGAGCACCGCTGGAACCAGCACCGCCGAGGGATGCGTGGGCTGCACCTCGTTCAAGCCGATGTCGTCGTAGTCGAGCGCGTGCGCCGCGGCGCCGTTGACGAACGCCGCCTGCACCGCGCCCGCGCGCGTGTCGCCGAGGCACACTCGCGCCTCGCTGCCGCCCGAAGGCAGCGTCGCGCGCAGGATCGACACCACCGGCTCGTTGCGGCCGAGCACGATCGCGGCCGCGCAGTCGGTGAATCCGTTCTTCATCACGTCGATCCCCTGCGCAGGAATCGCGGCAAAGCGCAGGCGAGCGACGAACTCGCCGGCCTCGCGGGTGAGGGCGATCATGTGCGCCCCGCCGGCGCGCGGGCGCAAGGGCCATCCCGCGGTACGCTCGCATCGAGTTGTGTTCGTGGCATCCTCGCGTACTCCGAAAGCCGGCCGGCTCCGCGCCGATTGCGCGCAGATGACCGTCGCACACCACGGCAGCTGATTCCTTGACCTGCGTCAAGCAGGCGGGCCCTCGGGGGATCAACATCCCCGGGCAGACCGATTCCACGAGGCAGGCGATGCCTGCCGCGCCGCCATGCCCGAAACGCTGTTCGACCGCATCTGGAAGCGCCACATCGTAAGCGCGTTCGACGCGGACGAGGCGCTCTTGTATATCGACCGCGTGCTGCTGCACGAGGGATCCAACCACGCCTTCCGCAGCCTGGAGGCGATGCGGCGGCGCGCGCGGCGCCCGCGCAACGCCATCGCCTGTTCCGACCACTACGTGCCGACCGTGGGCCGCGAGCGGGGCCTCGAGGGCGTGTCGATCCCGGAGAACCGCGCCGAGATCGCGAGTATGCAGTCGAGCGCCCGCGAGCAGGGTCTGGTGCTGTTCGCGATCGACGACCCGCAGCAGGGCATCTTGCACGTGGTCGCGCCGGAGCTGGGCATCACCCTGCCGGGGATGTGCATCGTCGGCGGCGACTCGCACACCTGCACCCACGGGGCGTTCGGCGCGATAGCGTTCGGTACCGGCTCCTCGGAGCTCGCCCACATCCTGGCCACCCAGACCCTGTGGCAGACCCGCCCCAAGCGCATGCGCATCGCCATCGAAGGACGGCTCGGCGAGGGCGTCAGCGCCAAGGACCTCGCGCTCTCGGTCGTGGGAGCGATCGGCAACGACGGCGGGATCGGCTACTTCATCGAGTACGCGGGCGCGTGCGTGCGCGCCCTGTCCATGGAACAGCGCATGACGCTGTGCAACCTCGCGATCGAGGCCGGCGCGCGCGGCGGCATGGTCGCGCCCGACGACACGCTGTTCGAGTACCTCGCCGCAAAGCCCTACGCGCCCTCGGGCGCCGCCTGGGACCGGGCGCTCGCCCACTGGCGCACGCTCGCGAGCGACGCGGGCGCGCACTTCGATCGCGATGTGGCCCTGGATGCCTCCCGCGTCGTGCCGCAGGTGACCTGGGGCACCAATCCCTCGCAGGTGGTCGCCGTGGACGGCGTCGTCCCCGACCCCGCGGCCGAACCCGACCCGATGCGCCGTGAATCGATGAAGGTGGCGCTCGACTACATGGACCTGAAGCCGGGCATGTCGCTCTCGGATCTCGCCTTCGACCGCGTCTTCATCGGCTCGTGCACCAACGGGCGCATCGAGGATCTGCGCGCGGCGGCGGCGGTCGCGCGCCGCGGCCGCGCGGTGCTGCCGGCCTGCGTGGTGCCGGGCTCGCGCACGGTGAAGCGCCAGGCCGAGGCCGAGGGCCTGGACCGCGTCTTTCGCGAAGCCGGCTTCGAGTGGCGCGACTCGGGCTGCTCCTTCTGCACCTGCATCAACGGCGACGTGGTGCCGCCGGGCGAGCGCTGCGCCTCCACCGCGAACCGCAACTACAAGGGACGCCAGGGGCCCGGCAGCCGTACCCACCTGGTGAGCCCGGCCACGGCGGCCGCGGCGGCGCTCACCGGCCATGTCGTGGACGTGCGTCGCTTCGCAACCACCTGAGCGCCCGCGGCCCCATGGACCACAGGGCGAGATCTCGGCTACGGAATTCCGAGGTCCCCGTTTGCGTGCGATCCGCCTGCGGATCGCACGCAAACGGGGAGCAGCCAGTCTGTTGATCCAGAGGCCCGGCGCCCGCGCTCGGATCGCCCACCCTTCCAGGACGCACCCCTGCCCGACCCCCACACCCACCTCCCCGCC
>JADLDQ010000387.1 GCA_020846575.1 Burkholderiales bacterium | reverse complement strand
CGCCCCGGTCTCCCGCCTCCTCGATCAGGCGGCAGGCCTTGTCGATGGTCGCCTCGCGATCGAGGAACACCGGTGCGGCCTGCACCGCGGCCACGGTGACGCTGGGGTAGGTGTCGCCTGGCATCGATGTTCTCCTCGGGTGAAGGTCGCAGGGACCTTGCCGTCCGCGCGTTCGGCTCTCGCGATCCGCCAGCCGCGGCGAGCCACGCTACCGCAGCCAGATTCCTGTCTGGCGCATCAGCCGGCCTGCGCGTGGCCTCGCACGGCCGCCACGGGCAGGGCGCGCAGCAGCCGTTTGCCGAACCAACTCGATATACTCTCGCCGGCCGCGTGAGCTCCATTGAGAACGGGAGCGGCGGACCCGCAGCTGCGATTCGATTACTTGAATTCTACGAGACTCTCTTCCACCGGCGGACGAGCTTGCGCTACTGGCTGATGAAATCCGAGCCCGACGAGTTCAGCATCGACGACCTCGCGCGGGAGAAGTCCACACCCTGGTTCGGCGTGCGCAACTACCAGGCGCGCAATTTCATGATGAACGACATGCGCATCGGGGATCGCGTCCTGTTCTATCACTCGAGCTGCCCGGCGCCGGGCATCGCCGGCATCGGCGAGGTCGCGCGCGCTGCGTACCCCGACGCGACCCAGTTCGACCCGGCGAGCCCCTACCACGACGCGGCGGCCGCGCCCGGGAAGCCGCGCTGGTTCAACGTGGACGTGAGATTCGTTCGGAAGACGCGACTCGTCGGTTTGCCCGAACTGCGCGCGCACCCGGAACTGGCGGGCATGCGCGTGCTCGCGCGCGGCAACCGGCTCTCGATCACGCCGGTGGAACCCGCCGAATGGAAATTCATCGCCAGGCGCCTGCTCGCCGCCGCAGCGACCCGCGCGGCGAAGAAAGGAAAGTGAGTCCGGTGCCGCCCGCTAACGACACGCTGATCCGCGCGCTGCTGCGCGAGCCCACGCCCTACACGCCGGTGTGGCTGATGCGCCAGGCCGGCCGCTACCTGCCCGAGTACATGAAAACCCGCGCGCGCGCGGGAAGCTTTCTCGCGCTCGCGAAGACGCCTTCGCTCGCCACCGAGGTGACATTGCAACCGCTGGAGCGCTTCGCGCTCGATGGGGCGATTCTCTTCTCGGACATCCTCAACGTGCCCGACGCCATGGGCCTGGGGTTGTACTTCGCCGAGGGCGAAGGTCCGAGGTTCGAGCGGCCGGGGCGCGACGAAGCCTCGGTCGCGCGCCTCGCCCCGCCCGACCCCTGGGCCGAGCTGCGCTACGTCACCGACGCGCTCGCCGAGATCCGCCGCGCGCTCGCCGGCCGCGTGCCGCTGATCGGGTTCTCCGGCAGCCCCTACACGCTTGCCTGCTACATGGTCGAGGGCGGCGGCAGCGCCGACTTCGCCATCATCAAGCGCATGCTCTACCGCGAGCCGCGCCTGCTGCATCGCATCCTCGATGTCAACGCGCGCGCGGTCGCAGCCTATCTCAACGCGCAGATCGAGGCCGGCGCGCAGGCGGTGATGATCTTCGACACCTGGGGCGGGAGCCTCTCGGCGCGCGCCTACGAGGCGTTCTCGCTCGCCTACATCGCGAGGGTGCTCGACGCCCTGAAGCGCGAGCACGCGGGCGAGCGCGTGCCGAGCATCGTCTATACGAAGGGCGGCGGCCTGTGGCTGGAGGCGATCGCCGGCGCCGGGTGCGACGCGCTCGGCCTGGACTGGTGCGCGAGCCTGGGCGAGGCGCGCCGGCGCACCGTCGCCCGCGTCGCGCTCCAGGGCAACCTGGACCCCGCGGTCCTGCTCGCGACACCGGAGGCGGTGCGCGCGGAGTGCGCTGCGGTGCTCGCCGATTACGGCCGGGGGCCGGGGCACGTGTTCAACCTGGGGCACGGGATCGTGCCCTCCACCCCGCCCGAGAACGTCAAGATCCTGGTCGATGCGGTCCACGAACTGAGTCCTGCCTACCACGACTGAAGCCGGGTTGTCACGCCTCGCGCGGACGCACCCGGCTCAGTTATACACACGAGCGTCCGGAAACCATGGACTGGCGCGGGATTCCGGGCGTCTCCGAGGGGAAACCTTGTAACACCATGACTTGAAAGGCTTTTGCGTGCTGCCCGGAAATGATGCAGGGGGAAAAATCCCTTTCGGCAGGCACCCTTACATTTTTGCAACAGCGATATCCACACTTTTACTCACAGAAATTGTGCACAAACGCGGAAATCCCTTTGGCATGGGCCGCTTATGAGCGATTACCCAGAAAGTACTCCAGCCGGGCAGCGCGACGGCGGCGGATGTGCCTGAGCGCGCAGCGCCGGCCGAGGACGCGTCCATGACCATCGTGCGGGTTGCTCTGGACGTGCCGCTGCCGCGGCTCTTCGACTACCGCTGTGACGAGGCGACCGCGGCGGACGTCGGGCGGCAGGTACGCGTGCGTCTGGGCGCACGGCCCATGACCGGGCTGGTGCTCGAGGTCACCGAGCATTCGGAACTCCCGGCGGAACGCATCCGGGCGGTGGATGCGCTGTTGCGCGAGCTGCCGCCGCTGCCGCCCCAGTGGCTGGAGACCGTGCGCTTTTGCAGCGAGTACTACCAGCGTCCCATCGGCGAGGTGGTGTTCACCGCGTTGCCGCCGCGGTTGCGCCGCGCGCCGCCGGCCGCGCCGCAACGGCGCATCCTCGCGCTGACATCGACCGGCCTGGCGGCGCTGGAATCGATTTCGCCACGCCACAAGCTCCGGCGCGGCCTGCTCGAGGCGCTGCGCGAGCATCCGCGGGTGCAATCCGAGATGACCCGCATGGCCGCCGGCGCGCGCAAGATCCTCGCCGCGATGATCGAGGCCGGCTGGATCGAAGCGCGCGCGGCGCCGCCACCCCCGGCTGTGGCGGGGCCGGCGCCAAACGAGGAGCAGCGCACGGCCTGCGAGGCGGTCGCGGCGGCGCACGCGGTCTTCCAGGTCTTCCTCCTGTACGGCATCACGGGCAGCGGCAAGACCGAGGTCTACCTGCGCCTCATCGACGATGCGCTCGCGCGCGGCCGGCAGGTACTGGTGCTGGCGCCGGAAATCGCCCTGACGCCCGCGCTGGAGGCGGCATTCCGCGCGCGTTTTCCCGCGGCGCGCATCGCCGTCCTGCACAGCGGCGTCGGCGGCGCCGAGCGGGCGCGCGGCTGGGCCGGCGCCCAGGCAGGTCAGGTGGACATCGTGCTCGGCACGCGCCTGGCCGTGTTCACCCCGCTGCCGAAGTTGGGTCTGGCTGTGGTGGACGAGGAGCAGGACGCCTCGTTCAAGCAGCGCGAGGGCTTGCGCTACTCGGCGCGCGACCTCGCCATCTTTCGCGCGCGCCAGGCGGGCGTGCCGGCGCTGCTGGTCTCGGCCACGCCCTCGCTGGAATCCTTCCACCACGCCCTGTCCGGGCGCTACCGTCTGCTGCGCCTGTCGCGCCGCGCCCACGGCCAGGCGCGCCTGCCCTCGGTGCACCTGGTGGACACGCGCGAGCACCCGGCACGGGACGGGCTGAGCGAGCCGCTGGCCCGGGCGCTCGCACTGCGCCTGTCGCGCAAGGAGCAGTCGCTGGTGTTCCTCAACCGGCGCGGCTTCGCGCCGGTGCTCGCCTGCAACTACTGCGGCTGGGTGAGCGGCTGCCCGCGATGCTCGGTGTGCCTGGTGGTGCACCAGCGCTCGCCGGGCCTGCGCTGCCACCACTGCGGCCACGCCGAGCCCGTGCCGCGCGCCTGCCCGCAATGCGGCAACCTCGACCTGGTGCCGCTGGGGCGCGGTACTCAGCGGCTGGAGGCGAGCCTCGCCGAGCGCTTCCCGGGCGCGCGCATCGTGCGCATCGACTCCGACAGCGCGAGCCGCCGCGTCAGTCACCTGATCGGCCAGGCGGCCGCCGGTGAGGCGGACATGCTGGTCGGCACGCAGATGCTCGCCAAGGGCCACCACCTCGAACGGGTGACGCTGGTGGGCGTGGTGAACGCCGACGCGGGCCTGTTCGCCGCGGACTACCGCGCGCCCGAGCGCCTGTTCGCGCAGCTCGAGCAGGTCGCGGGTCGAGCCGGGCGCGCCGACCTGCCGGGAGAGGTCCTCATCCAGACGCGATTCCCGACCCACCCGCTCTACCGGGCGCTCGCCGCGCACGACTTCGACGGCTACGCGCGCCAGCTCCTCGCCGAGCGCCGCAGCGCGGGCTTTCCGCCTTTCGTGCACGAGGCGGCGCTGCGCGCCGAGTGCACGCAACTCGCCGATGCGCTGGAATTCCTGCGGCAGGCGGTCGCACTCGCCCCCGCGCCGGGCGAAGGCTTGACCGTCTTCGAACCGGCGCCGGCCACGCTTACCCGGCTGGCGGGATTGGAGCGGGCGCAGCTCCTCGTCCAGTCGCACAGCCGCCCGGTCCTGCAACGATTCCTGCGCGCGTGGTCCGCGACGCTCTACGCCCGCCGCGCAGGAGCGGTGCGCTGGCACTTCGACGTGGATCCGATCGAATTCTGAGCGACCCGCGCGCCGCCGCAAGCCGGTTCGACGATCCGCCACAGCGCCGGTTCGACGATCCGCCACAGCGCCGGTTCGACGATCCGCCACAGCGCCGGTTTGACGATCCGCGATAGCGGATGAGTTCCGCACACGCTCGCGCAGCGCACGCCACCCTCAGCGTGCGACGAGGCGCAGCGGCGCCGAAGCTATAATCCGGTCCCTTCCGCCTGCCGCCTGCCGCGGCAGCTCTTCCACGCTGCGCAACCGCTGCCGCCATGTCCGCCGAAATCCGCTCCCACCTGACCGAGTTGCTGATCCGCGCGCTGGCGCGCGTCGCGCCCGAGGAACCCGCGACGGTGATCACGCTGGAGCGCCCCAAGCAGGCTCGGCACGGGGACTTCTCCTGCCCGGCCGCGATGCAGCTCGCCCGCAACCTGAAGCGCCCGCCCCGCGACATCGCGCAGGCGCTGGTGCAGGCGCTGCCCGGCTCCGAATGGCTGGAATCGGCCGAGGTGGCCGGCGGCGGCTTCATCAACCTGCGGGTGCGCCCGGCGGCGAAGCAGCATGCCGTCACGACTATCCTGGAGAAGGACCACGCCTTCGGCCGCAGCGCGCGCGGCCAGGGGCAGGCGGTGATGGTGGAGTTCGTTTCCGCCAATCCCACCGGGCCGCTGCACGTGGGCCACGGCCGGCAGGCCGCGCTCGGCGATTCGATCGCGGCGCTGCTGGAATCGCAGGGCTTGCGCGTCACCCGCGAGTTCTACTACAACGATGCCGGCGCCCAGATCCGGGCGCTCGCACTCTCGGTGCAGGCGCGCGCGCGCGAGGCGCTCGGCCTGCCCTCGCAGTTCCCCGAGGACGGCTATCACGGAGAGTACATCGCGGAGATCGCGCAGAAGTATCTTGCCTCGGATGCCGGCAGCAGTGCGGGCGCTGCGCACGACCTGGAGGCGATCCGGCGCTTCGCGGTGACCGAACTCAGGGCGGAGCAGGACCGCGACCTGCAGGCCTTCGGGGTGCGCTTCGACAACCACTACCTGGAATCCTCCCTGTACGCGGACGGGCGGGTCGATGCGACGGTGGCGGCGCTCGTAGCCGCCGGAAAGACCTACGAGCGCGACGGCGCGCTCTGGCTGCGCACCACCGAGTACGGCGACGACAAGGACCGCGTGATGCGCAAGTCCGACGGCGCGTACACCTACTTCGTGCCCGACGTCGCCTACCACCTCACCAAGTGGGAGCGCGGTTACCGCAAGGTGATCAACGTGCAGGGCTCCGACCACCACAGCACCGTGACCCGGGTGCGTATCGGCCTGCAGGCGCTCGGACGCGGCATCCCGCCGGGCTACCCGGACTACGTGCTGCACAAGATGGTGACGGTGATGCGCGGCGGCGAGGAGGTGAAGATCAGCAAACGCGCCGGCTCTTACCTGACGCTGCGCGACCTGATCGACGAGGCCGGGCGCGACGCGACGCGCTTCTTTCTGGTATCGCGCAAGGCGGACACCGAGTTCGTGTTCGACTTGGACCTCGCCCGCTCGCAGTCGGACGAGAACCCGGTGTACTACGTGCAGTACGCGCACGCCCGGGTGTGCTCGGTGCTCGAGCAGTGGCGGGCGCGCCATCCCGAGGAAGCCGCCAGCGCGGGCGCACTGTCGGGCGCGGACCTCTCGGCGCTCACCGGCGCGCGCGAGATAGCGCTGCTCGCTCGACTGGGCGGCTACGGCGAGATGCTGGAGGAGGCTTCGCGCGAGCAGGCGCCGCACCAGATCTGCTTCTACCTGCGCGAACTGGCGGCCGATTTTCACAGTTACTATAATGCCGAGCGCATCCTGGTGCCCGAACCGGCGCCGCGGCGCGCACGGCTGGCGCTGGCGGCGGCGGTGAAAGTGGTGATTCGCAACGCCCTGGCGCTGATCGGCGTCGGCGCCCCGGAGAAAATGTAGGCGCGAACGAAAAGGACCGATCCGGGGCCCGCCGGCGCGAAGCGCAGAGCGGCCGCCTTCCGGCCGGGATGAATGGCAAGGGACCACAGACCAAGGCAGTCAGGCAGGCGCGGCGGCGGGCTGTTGCTGGGCGTGTTCGTCGGCTTTCTCCTCGGCGTGGGCTCATCGGCCGCCGTGGCGGTCTTCTTCTTCAAGACGCCGGTCCCCTTCCTGCAGCGCCAGAAGCCGCCCGAGACCCCTGCGGCAACCGGGCAGAACCTGAAGGATGCGCCGCCCGCCGCGCAGGCGAACGACGGCAAGCCCCGCTTCGACTTCTACCGCATCCTGCCCGGACAGGAGGAGGCGGTCACCAGCGAGCAGTTGAAGCAGGCCACCGTCAAGGACAAGGAGGCCGCCGGGAAGACGGGCGAGGCCGAGTCGGGCGAGACCTATTTCCTGCAGGCCGGGGCGTTCCAGAACCCGGCCGATGCGGACAACCTGAAGGCGAGGCTCGCATTGCTCGGGCTGGAATCGGGCGTCGAGCCCATCGCGATTCCCGACAAAGGCGTCTGGTATCGCGTGCGGCTGGGACCCTACCGCAGGATCGACGACCTCAACAATGCGCGCTCGCAGCTCGCGCAGAACGGAATCGACGCGAGCCTGGTCAAAGTGCGCAGCACGGCCAGTCCCTGAGAGCCCGCCAAGGCGGGCGCAACTCGCCCTCCAGTCGCCCATTATCCGGAGCCCCTCATGCTGATACGCCTTCTGGCCGCCGCGCTCGCCGCCGCCATCTCATTCGCCGCCCATGGCCAGGGCCGCATGCCGGCGGCCGGCAAGGATTTCCTGGTGCTGCAGGCGCCCCAGCCCACCGAGACGCCGGGAAAGATCGAGGTGCTGGAGTTCTTCTGGTACCGCTGCCCCCACTGCTACGCCCTGGAGCCCTCGCTCGAAGCCTGGGTGAAGAAGCTTCCCGCCGATGCGCAGTTCCGCCGCGTGCCCGCGGTGTTCGACGCGGAATGGGCGCTGGACGCCCGTGTCTATTACGCGCTCGAAGCGCTCGGCGAGGTCGACCGGGTGCAGATGAAGCTGTTCGATGCCATCCACAAGGAGGGCGGCGTGAAGCAGCGCGGCAACGACTACCTCAAGTGGATCACCGCGTGGCTGTCCAAGCAGGGCATGGGTGCGGCCAAGTTCGAGGCGGCGCTGAAATCCTTCTCCGTGGACAGCAAGACCAAGCGCGCCAACCAGATCACCGGCGCCTACCGGCTGGAAGGCGTCCCCGCGATCGTCGTGGACGGCCGCTACCTCGCGCTCGCGCAGCCCAACCCGCGCGATACCCTGGCGGTGGCCGACTTCCTCATCGCGCAGGTAAGGGCCACGCGCAAGCCCGCGGCGGAAGCAAAGGGGCCGGCGAAGAAGGCAACCCCGGCGAAATAAGCGGCAGAGCGGGCGCCGTCGCGAGGCGCCTGCCGCGGCTGCGGCGACCTACCTGCCGAGTGCCCCTACCTGTCGAGTGCCGTCACCGGTTCGAGCGGCAGGCCTGCGCTGCGCCAGGCGAGGATGCCGCCGCGGTACCAGAAGACGCTGGTATAGCCCAGGCTGATCGCCCGCAGGCTCGCGTTGTACGACAGCCAGCACTGCGGATCCACGCACAGGAACACCAGCGCCCTGCCACGGTTGCCCAGCGTCAGGGACGCGAGCTGCTCGGCGGCCCGGGCCTGGATGGTGTCGATGAAGCTCGCGCCGCGCCCGAGATCCGGCAGCCAGATCGCCCCGGGCAGCGAAAGATGGTCGCTGCCGCCCGCGACGTCCAGGATGAGCGGCGCGGCGCCGCCCTGGAGCAGCCGCTTGAGCTCGTCGGTATGCACGGTGCGGGCCCCGGGCACGCGCAGAGGCGTCGGCGCCGAGTAAGGCGCCTGGCGCAGCGACAGGACGGGCGCCACGCCCCAGTCCCGCTCCTCGTCGGCGTAGGCGAGGGCCGCAGCGGAGAACGCGAGCGCCAGCGCGCAAGCCAGTATTCGATCCGGCATCGCACCAGCATACGAAGCGCCGTGCGGTGAATCAAGCCGAATCGCGATCGTGCTTCATCGCGAAATCGAATTCTGGCAGTATCGAACCGGCGCGAGCCACGCGGCGGAGTGACGATGAACACACTGCGAGCCCTTTGCCTCGGTATCGCCGTCTGGACGCTCGGGTTCGCCCCGGGCGTACACGCGCAGGCAGCCGGATCCTTCACCGAGATCAGCCCGCGCGTACCGGCGCCGGCCGGAAACCGCGTCGAGGTCGTCGAGTTCTTCTACTACGGCTGCCCGGTGTGCTATGAACTGCAGCCGCAGTTGGCGCGCTGGCTCGCGCAGGCGTCCGACCAGGTCGCGCTGCGGCGCGTGCCGGCGCTCTCGGTCGAGAACCTGCAGAGCTGGGAGCGCTTGGCGAAGCTCTATTACTCCCTGGAGGCCCTGGGCCAGATGCCGCGCCTGCACTGGCCGGTGTACGACAACCTGCACTTCGACGGCGTCGATCTCGGCGACGAGAAAGTGATGCTCGACTGGGTGAGCCGCAACGGCGTGGACCGCGGCAAGTTCTTCGCGCTGTACCACGCGCCGCAGATCACCCGCAAGGTCGAGGAGAGCCGGGCCCTGATGAAGGCCTACGGCGCGCGCGGCGTGCCCACCATCGTGGTGGACGGCCGCTACCTCTCCAGCGCGCGCATGGCGAACGGCACCCGGCAGCTGGTGCAGGTGGTGGAGCAGTTGGTCGCCAGGGCCCGAAGGGAACGGCCGTAGCCGGACAGCACGGCCGGCGGGGTCTTCACCCGCCCTGCGGGGTCTTCACCCGCCCTCCTGCGCGTTCCCCGCCCTCACCCTGACGTAGGATCCCGGCGCATCCTCGATCGCCGGGAGTCCGCCGGCCCCGGGAACCCGCGCCGGCACCCGCTCGCCACCGTGCTGTTCGCCCTGTTCCCCGTTCAGCACGCCGATCCAGGCCTGCCAGTCCTTCCACCACGAGCCCTCGCGGCGGCTCGCCCCCGCCTGCCATTGCTCGGGCGTCTCGGGCAGGCCGGCGTTCTCCCAGTAGCAGTATTTCGTGGCCGCGGGCGGGTTGACGATGCCGGCGATGTGGCCGGAGCCCCCGAGCACGAAGCGCACCGGTCCCGAGAGCAGGCGCGCACCGCGGTAGGTGGAATGCCAGGGCGCGATGTGGTCCTCGGCGGTGGAGACGAAGTAGGCCGGCACGCGGATGGTGCGCAGGTCGAGCGGCACCCCGGCCAGGGTTACGCCGCCCGGATCCTTGAGCGCGTTCTTCAGGTACATGTTGCGCAGATAGAAGCCGTGCATGCGCGCCGGCATGCGCGTGGAGTCGGAGTTCCAGTACAGCAGGTCGAACGGGAACGGCTCCTTGCCGAGCAGGTAGTTGTTGATCACGAACGACCACACCAGGTCGTTGGCGCGCAGCAGGTTGAAGGTGGTGGCCATCTCCGAGCCCGCGAGGTAGCCGCGCTCGGCCATGCGCCGCTCGAGGTTGTCGAGCTGCGCCTCGTCGATGAACACGCCCAGCTCGCCGGGAATCGCGAAGTCGAGCAGCGCGACGAAGAAGGTGGCCGAGGCGACCCGGTGCCGCGGCGGCTCTCCCGCCGCCTCCTTCTGCGTCATCCAGGCGAGCATCGCGCCCAGCAGCGTCCCCCCCAGGCAGTATCCGATCAGATTCACCTCGCGCTCGCCGAGGGCGCGCTCGATGGCCTCCAGCGCCGCCAGCGGCCCCTCGAACATGTAATCCTCGAAGCTCTTGCCGGCGAGCTTCTCGTCGGGATTCACCCAGGAGATGACGAACACCGTGTGGCCCTGGGACGAGGCCCAGCGGATGAACGAGTTGTCCTCGCGCAGGTCGAGTATGTAGTACTTGTTGATCCACGGCGGGATGATGAGCAGCGGCCGCCTGTACACCGTCTCGGTGAGCGGCGCGTACTGGATCAGCTGCATCAGCTCGTTCTGGAACACCACCTTGCCCGGCATGGCAGCGACGTTCCGGCCCACCTCGAAGGCGGACTCGTCGGTCATCGAGATGCGGCCGCGCTCCAGGTCGTCCAGCAGGTTGGACATGCCCTTGAGCAGGTTCTGGCCGCCGGAGCGCAGCGTCTCGCGCAGCACCTGCGGGTTGGTGAGCGCGAAATTGGAGGGCGCCAGCGCATCGACGTACTGGCGGGTGAAGAAGTCCACCTTCCTGCGGGTCTCCTCGGGCAGGTGATCCGCCCCCGCCACCGACTGGCGCAAGTGCCGCGCGGTGATGAGGTAGGACTGCTTGATGTAGTCGAAGAGGAAATGCGCCTCCCAATCCTCGTGGCGGAAGCGCCGGTCGTCCTTCGCCGGCTCGGCGACCGGGACCACCGCCTGGCCCCACAGGCGCAGCCAGGAGCGCTGCCACAGCGCCGCGTGGTCGAAGGCGATCTTCGCCTGAAGCTCGGCGAACTTCCAGGGATTGAGGAGGAAGCCGGCCCACAGCTCCATGAAGGCCTGGGCGAGGCCGAACTCGTCGTTGAACTTGAAACCGTTCCCGTCCGCGTGGCGCTGCATGAACTCGGCGAGCAGCCGGCTGCTCTTGTGCGCCACCTCGGCGAACACGCGCGCCGCCTCCTCGCGATCCTCGACTGGAGGCTCGGTGCTCACGGGGCGCTGCCCCGTCGCTGCGTGCCCGGGCATTCGCTCCTGGGATGGCGGTGCGCGCTCATCGGGTCGTGTAGCGCAGCAGGCCGCGCTCATCGATGCGCGACAGGCGCGCCTCGGCGTGCAGGTAGTGCAGGTGCGCCATCGCCTCGCCCATCGCGAAGTAGAGCTGCTGGCTGTCGAGCTTGCGCCGGAACAGCGTCCCGATCACTTCCGCGGCGGTGCGCGGCCGGTCGCAGGCCTGGGCGAGCTCGGCGAGGCGCTGGCGATGGTGCTCGCGCAGCTGCACCATCCTCTCGCGCACGCCGCGGAAGGGCAATCCGTGCGAGGGCAGCACCAGCGTGCCGGCAGGCAGCGCCTCGAAACGCTCGAGCGAGGCGAGAAACAGGGCGAGCGGATTTCCGTCGGGCTGCGAGGAGGGCACGCTCACGTTGGTGGAGATGCGCGGCAGCACCATGTCGCCGGCGATCAGCACGCCGAGCGCCT
>JADLDQ010000386.1 GCA_020846575.1 Burkholderiales bacterium | reverse complement strand
GCGCGTCTCCTGCGTGAGCTTGCTGCGCAGGAAATTCGGATGACGGGGCGCCTGCACGACCTAGACCTCGCGCGTCCGTTCGCCGAACAACCCTTGCGGGCGCAACAGCAGTACGAGGATCAGCAGCACCAGCCCGAAGGTGTCGCGGTAGTCGTACGAGATGTACACCGCGCCGAAGCTCTCGAGGACGCCGAGTGCGAGCGCCGCGACGATGCTTCCGGGGATCGAGCCCATGCCGCCGATCACGACGATCACGTAGGACTTCACCGCGGGGAAGATGCCGACGTCGGGCGCCGGGTTGATGATGGGCGCGAGCAGGGCGCCCGCGAGCGCGGCCAGCACACCCGAGGCCATGAAGATGATGCTGCTCGCGCGCGCAGTGTCGATGCCGGCGATCGAGGCGCCGAGCCGGTTCTGCGCCACGGCCTGCACCTGCCGGCCCCACAGCGAGCGCTTGATGAACAGCGCCAGCCCCGCGAGCAACACGATCGCCAGGCCGGCAGTGATCAATTTCTGGCCGCTGAGCATGAACGGCCCGAGCGCCATGCGCGTGACCTCGGACAGCGCCGGACCGCGCACCGGGTAGGGCCCGACGATCTTGTCGACCAGGTTGATCAGCAGCAGCGACAGGCCGAAAGTGACCACCACCGCGTATTCGTCCTTCATCAGCGCCCACGAGCCGTAGCCGGCGTACAGCGGACGCATCAGCCAACGCTCGGTTGCCCAGCCGAGCAACGCGCCGGAGGCGGCCGCCACCGGGAGTGCGAGCCACGGGGAGACGCCGAGCGCGAGCGAGACCAGCGTGTAGGTGTAGGCGCCCACCATGTAGAACTCGCCGTGGGCGAAGTTCACGACCTTCAGGATTCCGAAGATCATGGTGAGGCCGACCGCCATCAGCGCGTAGAACAGTCCGATGATCAGCCCGTTGACGAACAGGTCGAGAGCGAGCAATCGAGTCTCCGCGCGGCGCGGCGGAGTATTCGCCCCGCTCTGCCGCTTCGTGGCTGGCGGCCGCGCTTTGGCGCGGCCGGGCTTGTCGTCACTTCGCGGGCTTGAGCACCTTGTCGATCTGCAGCGGCTGGCCCGGAACCTGGATCAGCGTGGTCTTGCTGACCGGCTGGTTCACCTCTGTGAGCTGGTAGGTGACATAGGGGATGTCGACCCACTGCTGGTACTTGTAGCCCGGCTCCTGCGAGAACGAGAATTTGCCGCGCGCGCCCTCGAACTGGATGCCCTGCAGCGCCTTGATGATCGCGGCGCCGTCGGTCGACTTCGCCTGCTCGATCGCGCGAGCGACCAGCAGCACCGAGTCGACCCCCTGGAAGATGAGCCGGTTCGGCTCGGTCTTCGCCTGCTTCTGGTAGATCTCGCCGACCTCCTTGCCCAGCGCCGGCATCGGCATCGCCGGGTGGTACAGGCCGAAGGCCAGCATGTACTTGCCGGCTTCCTTCACGTTCTGCCAGAAGTCGGGATAGTCGGCAATGCCAGCGCCGTCGTAGAAGGCGGTCTTCGCGCTGGGTGCGACGCCCTGCTCGTAAAACTGGTTCATCAGGATGTAGGCGGCCGGCGGCAGCATCACGTTGACGACCAGATCGGGCGGATTCGCGCGCAGCGGCAGCACCGCGGGCGTGAAGTCCTTGCCGGCGCGGTCGAGCGCGACGTACTTGTACTGTATCTGCGGCGCCATCTGCTTCAGGAATTCGCCGAGCAGCTTCGCTTGCCCGATGCCGTAGTCGGTGTTCTCGGCGAACGCGACCACGCTCTTCACCTTGAGCGCCGCGATCGTCTCGGCCATGGCCGACGAGACGCGGGTGTTGTAGTTGCCCGGGTTGAAGACCTCGGGATAGCCCTTCGTGCGAATGTCGTCGGACCAGCAGTTGGTGTTGACGTACGGCGTCTTGTAGCGATGAGCGACCTCGATCTCGGCCAGGCAGACCGAACTCTGGTGACCGCCGGTGACCGCGACCACCTTGTCGCGCGTGATCAGCTTCTCGGTGGCGGCGCGGCCCTTCTCCGGAATCCCCTGGTTGTCCTCGTAGATGAGCTCGATGTTGCGTCCGAGGACGCCGCCCTTCGCGTTCACCATGTCCTTGACGATCTCGAGGCCGTCCTTCACCTGGGTGCCCTGCACGACCGAGCCGGGGGGCGACTGGGCAATGCTCACGCCGATGACGATCGGCTCGGCCGCATACGAGGCGGCAGCCAGCGCGGTCGCCGAGGCGGCGAGCGCGATCCGGAACAGGTTCTTCATGGTGTTCTCCTTCAGGGGGTCGTCTTCAGCAGGTCTTCGAGGCGGGCGGCGACGTTCAGCACGCGCCAGTCGTCGCCGCGCCGGCCGGCGATCTGCACGCCGATCGGCAGGCCGTTGTCGCCGCGGCCGCAGGGCAGCGTGAGTGCGGGCATGCCGGTGAGGTTGAACGGCATCGTGAGCGCGGTGACGGCGGTGTGCAACGGGATGTCGCGGCCGCCGATGCGCGCCGAGCCGGCTCCGGAGCGCGGGGGCTCGATGCGCAGCGTCGGGGTGACCAGGACATCGACCTCGCGCAT
>JADLDQ010000385.1 GCA_020846575.1 Burkholderiales bacterium | reverse complement strand
CTGGTGAGTCTCGGGCGGCTGTTCGAGGAGCAGCCCCTGGTGGAGCAGGTGGACCTGAACCCCTTCGTGCCGGATGACGAGGGCGGGCTGGCGCTGGACGCGAGGATCATCCTCGCGAACCAGGCAGGGTCGGCCTGATCCTGTCAGGGCGCACTTTCCCGGCGCGGGGCGCTCGTGCGCGGTCGGGGCAGAGGAGGTCCTGCCCGCGCGGGCGCTACTTCACCCTGAAACGGAACATTGCTGAACCGGAGACTCCCATGAGAGATCAAGGTCACCGCGCCTGCGATCCGCATGGGGCCACCCTGCGGTGTCTGGCAGGCTTCTTCGGGGTGCTCCTCGCCTGCTTGTTCGCCGGCCCAGGCTTCGCCCAGTTCCCCTCGCGCGCGCTCAAGCTCGTCTCGCCGTTTCCGCCCGGCGGCGGCGTGGACATCGTCGGGCGGATGGTGGCGCAAGGCCTGTCTGCCCGACTCGGGCAGCCGGTGGTGGCCGAGAACATCGCCGGCGCGTCAGGAACCATCGGGGTGATGACGGTGGCGCGTGCGGCGCCGGACGGACACACGCTGCTGTTCGGCTCGCCCTCCACCATCACCATCGCGGAGAACTTCGCCGCCAATCCGGACTACAACCCCGGTCGCGACCTCGTGCCGGTGGCGCTGACGGGACGCTATTTCGCCACCATCGTGGTCAACCCCTCGGTGCCGGCGGGTTCCCTGCGGCAGTTCGTCGCTCAGGCGAAGGCGTACCCGCGAAAGTTCTTCTACGGTACGCCCGGTCACGGCCACGCCTTCCACCTGATGACGGAGCTGTTCTCCCGGAAGGCGGGGATCGAGATGGTCCACGTGCCGTTTCGCGGCAGCGGTCCGGGTCTGGTGGCCCTGCTCGCGGGCGATGTGCAGTTCATGGTGCAGTCGTCCGGGGCGGTGCGCAATCACCTTCGCGAGGGCAGGCTGCGCGCCATTGCCACCCTGGAGTCTTCGCGCCTGGAGTCCCTGCCGGCGGTACCCACGATGGCCGACGAGGGGCTGGAGAACCTGGGCATCGTGAACTGGTTCGGCCTGTTCGTTCCGGCCAGGACGCCCGCGGACTTGATCGAGCGCCTGGAGCGCGAGACCTTCGCCCTGGAGAAGCAGGCCGGGTTTGCCGAGAAGATGAAGCAGCTGGACTACGACCCGGTGGTGCGCGGCGGCCGCGAGCTGGCGGGCATCATCGAGCGCGAGCGCGCCCAGTGGCGCGCCGTCATCCTGTCATCGGGCATCAAGGCCAAGCTGGAGTGATCCAGGGCGGCGGGTGGCAGACCTCACCGCGCTGCTGCCTGAAGCGGACCCCCGAGGGGCGAGTTCCCGCTCCGATGTGCCACGAGCAGTGCAACGCTTGGCTTCCCACCTTGGTCCGAGCGCCTCGCCCATACGTGGCGTTGAGGAACCGTCAAACCATCCTGCGAGAGGCATCGTCGTTCGTGCTCTCCTGCAGGAACACATGAAGGAGCTTGACGGGTTTGACGACTCGGTCTTATGCCGTTGCCTCCCAGCACTTGGCCAAGTTCGTCACGCCACCCGCAGACTCGACTTCTACGACCACCGTGTGCTCGGGCAACTCGCGTGCGCTTGCGCACGGGCGCGAACGACTCGGAAGCGACTCGGAAGTCCAGCGCCTCCGAGTCGAGGTCCGGCATGGGCTGTTCGCCGAAGGCTTCGCCGCGCGCGAAACGGTGCAGATCCTCGACGAGCTCCTGGTCGGTCCGCCGGCTGGTGGAGCCCACGCGCACGTAGACGCCGCCGCCCTGTCCTTCGCGCTAAGAAATCCACTCGGAAGGGCGGGTCGTGGCTGTGCCTCCGAGCGGTGTGCTCGATGCGAGCACTCGATCGGGCGCGTGACTCTCGTCTCGAAGACCCAGCGCCCGCCGATGCCCGGTGTCTGGGGCGACTAACGATGTGGTTTTGCCGCAAGCGCAAGCGGGCGAAGCCCGCCGAAGCGCGCCGGCTCCAACCGCAAGTCAGGCCGGTGCTTGACCTAGAACCATAATAACACCACAATGGTTCTTTCGGGAGCTGTCATGCCAACCACCCTCACATTGAAAAGTATTCCAGACGAAGTGTACGAGCGACTGAAAGCCTCCGCAGAGGCCCACCGACGGAGCCTCAATAGCGAGGCGATCGTGTGCTTAGAAACCGTCCTGATGCCTGGGAAGATGCCGCCAGCAGAGCGTCTCGCTCGCGCCCGAGCACTTCGCATGTCATTGTCACACGGAAAATTTCGCGCGAAAGACATTGATTCGCTCAAGCGCGAAGGTCGACTATGATCGTCGTCGACACGAACGTTCTCGCGTACCTGCTCTTACCTTGCGAACTCAGCTCGCGGGCCGACGCACTGTACAAGAAAGACCCTGAGTGGGCTGCGCCAGTTTTCTGGCGCAGCGAATTCCGAAACCTCCTGGCGGGATATCTGCGGCGCAGGATGCTCGCGTTTGAGCAAGTCGTACAGGTTCAATCCGAGGCCGAAGCCATCCTGTCAGGGAACGAATATGAAGTCGGCTCCCGCCACGTTCTTGAACTGGTTCGCGACAGCGACTGTAGCGCGTATGACTGCGAGTTCGTTGCTCTCGCCATCAAGCTTGGTGTCAAGGCAACCACCGTGGACAAGAAGCTCCTCAAGGCTTTTCCGGATTACACCACGCGGCTACCAGCGGCCTAGACAGAATGGCAGAATGGCTTTCGTTCGCGTGCGGGCGGCCCTGCCTCCGCGGTAACGTGGGTTGCGCGTGAGAGGCGTAGAGCCACAGGTTCGGCACGGTGGCGCAAACACACGGAGCGGAGGCAGGCCATGGAAGAGTCTAGGTGCATGGAATCCGGCGCTTCCTCTTCTGGAGCGGCAAGCGCCATCCCGAGACCCTGGTCGACAAGGAGGTCACCGCATCTGCGAGTCATCTCGCCACCGATCTCTACGTGACCGCCGCCACTCAGAACCAGGCGCTCGCGGCGCTGCTCGAGCATCCCCGCCAGGGCGCGCCGCTTGCCGTCTCGGACCAAGCGGCGCGCGGTGCCGCGGGAGAAGTTGACGTGCAAGCAGCCGAGCGGGGGCTGGATTCCCGGAGCAGACCGCGGGGGCCGCGCGCAGGCTGCAGGGCGATCAGGCAGCCTGCAGGACCAGCGTGCCGAGAACCGCGCAGTCGGTGAGCGAGAACTCGACGCTGGTCTTTCGAAAGCGCGCGTCCTCGACCTCCACGCTCCAGCCGCTGCTGTTCTCGTCCAGGCCGCGGAAGCGGAAGTCCCCGTAAGGGTCGCTGCGCGCCTCGGCCACCGTCTGGCCGGAGCGCCGCAGCAGGACGCGGGCGCCCTCGACGCACTCGCGCACGCCGCCGATGTCGGCCGCCAGCGTTCCCGCCGCGAACGCCTTGAGGTAAAGATCCAGGTTGCGGTAGTACACGCGCGGCCGGGTGCCACGTTCAGGCTGCAGCACCTGCAGTCGCTCGCGTTCGGCGAGCGACTGCATCTCGGTGTCCTCCACGTGCAGCGTCCGCATCGCGCCGGTCGGGCAGACCTGGGAGCCGCGCGTGCGCGTCCAACCGTGGTCGAGCAGGTGCGCATCGAACGGCCAGGCCTGCGGCAGCTGCTTGTCTTCGTTCCAGTGCACCGCCCCGTACGGGCACGCGTCCACGATCTGCCGCTGTCCCTTCGCGCGCTGCGGGTCGATGATCACGATGCCGTCGGGGCGCTTGCGCACCGCCCCGTCCCTGGCCGCGGCGACGCACGGCGCCTCGTCGCAGTGGTTGCAGGTGACCGGCAGGTAGGCGACCTCGACCGCCGGAAAGCGCCCGCGTTCGCGCTGCAGTATCTCGATCCAGCGGTGCCCGCGCCGCGGCATCTCCGCGGCGACGCCGGGAAACTCGTTGCCGTGGTACTCATCGTGGCACGCCAGCGCGCAGGCGTTGCAGTTGAAGCAGTTTGCGACGTCGATCACCAGGTTCCATTTCTTCATCGCCGTGTCCTCACGCTGCTGCGGCCTGGCGGGCGGCGGCGCCGGCGACCGCCGAGCCGTCCCAGCGCTCGACCTGAATCAGGCACGAGTTGGCCGCCATGCCGGTCGCCTTCTTGGCGATGGTCCGGCTCGGGGTGAGCTGGTTGATGCAGCCCCCGCGGTCGGCCGAGCGGCCGGGCTCTCCGACGGGTTCATAGCGCGCCGAGGATTCGTACGAATGCGCGACGCCGCGCGGCAGCCTCGAGGTCAGACGCGCCGCGCAGATCACGGCGCCGCGGTCGTTGAAGGCTCTCACCAGGTCGTCGTCGCCGATGCCCCGTTCGGCGGCATCGTCGGCGTTGAGCCGCAGCACCCAGTAGTCGTGGCCGTCGATGCGCACGCGGTGCTCGCGAATGTCGTTGATCGAACTGTCCTTGCCATCGCAGTGCGTGTGGAAGCTGAAACGTGTGTGCGGTGAAATCAGCTGCAGCGGGTAGCGCCGGTACAGTTCGCCCGAGCCGGGTCCTTCCCAGGACGGCGCGTACTTCATGATCGGCGGCCGCTCCGGATCATCGGCGTCGAAGCGCTTGAGACTCGAGCATTCGAACTCGAACTTCCCCGACTGCGTCTGCAGTCCGTGCATGAACTGCTCGCCGTAGTCGCCGGGCAGCGGCATGGGCTCCGGGACGTCCTTGCGCCGTCCTTCGTAGAACCAGCGCAGAGCGACCGGATCGCGGTTCGATTCGCCGAGCGGCGGCACCACGAAGTAGCCCTTGCGCAGGAACTGCTTCCAGGAGATGTGCTTGGGCAGGTCGGAGGCGTCGAATACGCGCTTGACCCAGTCGAGTTCTCCCATGCCCTCCGCGAAGTAGGCCCCGAGGCCCAGGCGGCTCGCCAGGTCGGCGAAGATGCGAAAGTCGGATTTCGATTCGCCGAGCGGTTCGATGCACTTGTGCTGCATCACGATGACACGGTGATTGAGCTGGATCGGTCCATGCAGCGCGTAGCCGCCGGCGCTCGCCACTTCGCTGATGTCCCAGCGCTCGAACTGCGTGCATGCGGGCAGGATCACGTCGGCAAACGGCACCTCGCCCTCGAACCAGATCGACTGGTTGACGATGCATTCCAGGTTCTCGCTGCGGTAGGCGTGCACGAGGCGGTTGGTCTCGGTCATGGTTCCGATCGAGGAGCCGCCGTACTTGTAGAGCATGCGCACCGGAGAGTGCCCTGGCTCGGGGTACGAGAACTTCTTGAACTGCCCCTCGATGGTCTTGCCGGCCCACGGGTAGCCCTCGGCGCGCCCCTCCAGGATGGCCTCGGGGATCGAGAGCCGGGGCACCTTCTGCGTCGAAGTGTTGAACGTGGGCAGCTGCGGCATGCGCTGGTACAGGCTGATCGGCATGCCGGTGTTCTCCAGGTCGCCCGACAGGCCGCCGTCGGCATAGCCGGGGAAGTAGAAGCGCACGTCGATCGGCGTTCCCCACTGAAGGTGTCCGTAGTTCACCCCAGGGCGGCCCATGCCCTGCATCGCCAGCAGACACGCCATCGCGCGCGCCCACTGGATTCCGGTCGCCGAGCGGCACGCACCGCCGTGTCCGATGCCCAGGCCGCCTGCGCCGAGGTAGGTGCGGCGCGTTCCCCAGCGGCGCGCCAGCGCGCGCACGTCCTTGGCGGGAACTCCCGTTTCCGCTTCCTGCCACTCCGGGGTCTTCGCGACGCCGTCCTCTTTGCCGAGGACGTAGTCGCGCCAGGCGTCGAATCCGATCGAACGCTGTTCGACGAAGTTGCGGTCGTAGAGCCCCTCGGTCATCCACACGTGAGCGATCGCGAGCGCCATCGCGGCATCGGTGCCGGGCCGGGGCGCGAACCACTTGCCGCCGAGCAGCGCCGCGGTGTGGTTGAGGTACGGATCGATGTGCACCACCTCGATGCCCAGATCGCGCAGCCACTGGCGCCGGATGGTGCCGTCGAACGCGCCATACGATCCGCTGGTGGTCTCCGGATCGGCGGACCAGAACACCACCATCTCGGCCTCGCGCATCAGATCCTCGACGGTGCTGTAGGCCTCGGTGTGCCCGAGTCGCATGCTGTAGCCGAAGTGGTGCTGTGCGCCCCAGTACCAGCCTTCCCAGCTGTCGGGATTGTGCATCACCCGGGTGTGTCCGATCAGGTTGAAGAACTTGAACGCCGCCGACAGGTAGTAGCCGAGATTTCCCCAGGTATGGTGTGAACCGTGGTTGACCATGATGGCGCCTGGTCCGTGCTCGCGCTTGCAGCGCCGGATCTCCCCGGCGACGATGTCCAGCGCCTCGTCCCAGCTGATACGCTGGTATCCGGAAATGCCGCGCTTGGCGTAGTTGCGCTCGCCGCTGGGATCGAAGTCGACGCGCTTCATCGGGTACAGGATCCGGTTCGGCGCGTAGAGCGTGGACTTCGCGCACAGGCTGTGCGGCGCGACGGTGGTCTGCCGCGGCGGCGTGAAGCGCTTGCCTCGCGCGCTGATCGTCCACGAAGCCGCGTCCTGCGGATCGAACTCCAGCGGCGTCAGCCGCACCACCCGCCCGTCCTTGACGAAGACGAAAAGCGGACCACCGTTGCCGTTGGTGGTGAACCGGGTCGTTCCGTCGGCCATCGGCATGCCCATGCGCCAGCCGGCCGTCTGCATCATCATCAGGGTCTCGGTGAACCACACCACCTTGTCGTCCGGGCCGTCGGCGGTGAACTGGAAATTCTTCATCGCCTCGATGCGCTCCAGCGAATCCACCCACGGAACGAACAGGCGCGCGCCCAGCGCCGCCGTCGCCACACCGATGGTGATCTCGGGTGCAGGGTGCAAGCCGCGCGCCGAAGCGATCTTTCCGGCGCGGAAGATGAAGTGGCGGCCGACGCGGCCGTCCGCGGTCCGAATCTGCGCGATCAGATCCCGCTCGGCCAGGCGCGCGGCAAACTGCGGATAGCGTCTGGCCTGTACGGCGGCATACTTGCCCGCCGCGTAGAGCAGGGCGGAGAAACGGATTTCGTCGACGGCCATTGCGTGCCCTCCTTCGCGGAATTGCGCGGACCATGCCCCGGATGCGGTGCCGACCATAACCTGGGTAGCTAAATATGTCAAGTATTGAGATGTAGTATATATATTGCCCTACAATTCATGCGCACTTTCTGTATGATATCTCACTATATGATACTGATTTGACTAAAAGGGCTGCCTGCGCCGCGAATGTCCCAGCTGCAGAAACTGATCCAGGTCCTCGACCTGTTCTCCGAGACTGAAACGCGCATCGCCGCCGAGGAAATCGCCGAGCGCCTCGGGATTTCGCGACCGACGGCGTTTCGTTACGTCAAACAGCTGTGCGAGGTGGGTCTGCTGGTGCGGTTTTCGCGCCGCTACGCGCTCGGCGCGCGGATCATCCAGCTCGACCACCGCATTCGCCGCTCCGACCCCATGCTGCTCGCCGCGCGCGACCTGATGGCGCAACTCGCACAGGTCACGGCCTGCGCCGTGGTGCTGAGCAGCGTCTACGGAGACAGGATCATCAACATCCACCACGAGGCCGGCCGCGACATACCGCCGATCAGCTACGAACGCGGGCAGCCGCTGCCGCTGTTCCGCGGCGCAGCCCCCAAGATCATCCTGGCGTTTCAGCCGCGCCGCACCCTGAAGCGTCGCTTCGAGGTCCACCGGGACGAACCGGACGTCAAGGCGATCGCGCATGAATGGGAAGGGTTCTATCGCTACTTCCAGGCCGCGCGCCGGCGCGGCTACTACATTTCTCGCGAGGAACTGGACCGCTCGGTCGTCGGCATCGCGGCGCCTATCCTCAACGAGGCACGCACCGCGATCGGCTGTCTGCAACTGGTGTTCGATGCGCGGCGGGAGGCACTGATCCACGAAGAGGGTGCAGCCGAACTGATGGTGAAGTGCGCCGCCGAGATCAGCGAGCGCATCAACCGCTGAGCGGGCGTGCAGCGGCGCGCCAGCCCGAACGCCATGGGTCCGGGTCCGGCGAGGCTCAGAAGGTCCGACCGGGGCGGATCACGCCTTGTCTGCCACACGCGCGGCGTCTTCGGCGGCGCGCGGCGGGGGCTGCCGCTGCCGGTGCTCCGGGATGCGCGTGAAGCCCGGCCGGGGGCGGGATTCATCCCTCCCGCGCCGCCGGGCAGGGCGAGGCGGCTTGCGACAGCTTGCATGATCGATGCCTTCGTCGATGAGTCAATCGGGCAGGCGCGTCCCGCGAGCCGTGGTCCCGGTGACGTGGTGCGTCACGGACACGCTCAGCTCGAACAGCCGCGCATCCTCGTAGTTTCTCGGACGCGGCAGCTCGATCGTGACTTCCCTCTTGATCCTGCCCGGGCGGGCGGTGAACACCACGATGCGGTCGGCAAGGAAGCAGGCCTCGAAGCAGTTGTGGGTGACGAAGATCACCGTCTTTTTCGTCTCCAGCCAGATCGAGAGCAGCAGCTCGCGCATGGTGCGTGCGGTCAGCTCGTCCAGCCCGCTGAAGGGTTCGTCCATCAGCAGGATCTCGGGGTCCACGGCGAAGGCCCGCGCGATCGCGGTGCGCTGCTGCATGCCGCCGGACAGTTCGTGCGGGTGCGCCTCGGCGAAATCGGCGAGGCCGACGCGGCCGAGCCAGCCGTCGCATCGCGCGCGCCACTCACTCTTGGCGATGCCCTCGGATTGGAGCGCGAACTCGACGTTCCTGCGCACCGTGAGCCAGGGCAGCAGGCGCGGCTCCTGGAACACGTAGCCCACGCGGAACGGGTGGCCGTTGGCGCGGGAGACCACGCGCCCCGCGACCCGGACCTCTCCGGCGTACTGCGGATCCAGCCCGCAGAGCACGTTGAGGACGGTGGACTTCCCGCACCCGGACGGGCCGAGCAGACACACGAACTGGTGGTCCGCGACGGCGAGGTCGATTCCGTCCAGCGCGAGCAGCCCGTCGGGGTGCGCGCGGCTGCGATAGACCTTGGAGAGCCTCCGGACCTCGATGTCCGCCATGCCCCGTCCCTTCAGGCCCGGATCTCGGGCCGCCACATGAACAGGCGGCGCTCGATCGGCTTCAGGATCGCCAGCTCGATCGCGAGCATCACCAGGGTGAAGAAGATCGTCCAGGCGAACACGTCGGCCATGTCGAACATCTGGAACGAATAGTTGAGCATGTAGCCGATGCCGTCCGAGCGGCCGAGCAGCTCCACCAGGACGGTGACCTTCCAGATGATGCCCAGGCCGAAGCGCGCCGCCGCCATCAGGTAGGGCAGGACCTGCGGCACCACGACCCGGGTGGTGCGCCGCCAGGCGGAGGCGCCGAAAACCCTCGCCATGTCGATCAGTCGGGGATCGATCGCCTTCACGCCTTGCCAGACGTTGATGGCGATGGCCGGAAAGGTCGCCCAGGTGATGGCGAGCACCGCGGCGCGATCGTTGAGACCCAGCCACATGAACGAGACGATGATGTAGCACAGTCCGGGAATGGTCAGACCGACCATCACCCACATGTCGAGCGACTGCTCGGCGCGCCGGTAAAGACCCATCGCCGTGCCGATCACCATCCCGACGAGCATGGCCGCCGCGAAGCTCGCCAGCATGCGCGCCATGGTCACGCCGAAGTGCTTGATAAGCTCGCCGCCGCGCGCGAGATCCCAGAGCGCCGCGAAAGTCGACGCCGGGCCGGGCACGAATCTCTCGGTGAACAAGATCGAGGCGGCCTGCCAGGCCACGGCCAGCACCACTAGCGAGGCGAGGCGGATCGAGACCGCCTCGGGAACGCGCCGCAGCAGGCCGCGCGCGGCGCCCGCCTCGAGCTTTCTCGCGGTTGCGACCGACACGCGCGCTGCCTGCCCGCAAGGGCTCCTAGCGGACGTAGGACAGGTCGAACGTGCCCTCGGGGACGCGCTCGGGAATATCGGCCTGCTTGCCGAAGGTCTTGTACAGTTCCGCGGCGTACGCCAGCTGTTCGTCGATCAGCTTCTTGTCAAAGCGGGTGATCAGGGCGGGGGCGGTGCGATCGTACATGATCTTGGCGCCGCGCTCGCTCTTGATCCCCATGGCCTTGGCCAGTTCGGTCCAGGCCGCCGGCGTGTCCTTGAGATAGATGAGCGCTTCCCGGAAGGCGGCGACGAAGCGCCGGGTGACCTCGGGGTTCGCCTTGGCCCAGGTCTCGTTCACCGTGACCGAGACCAGCATGGGACTCTGGTTCATCTTCTGCTGCCAGATCTCGCCGATGCTGCCGACCGAGCGGTACTTCCCGGATTCCAGCATCTGGCTGAGGAACGGGTCCAGCGTCAGTATGGCATCCAGCTCGCCCTTGTCGAGCATTCCGAGCAGGAGCGGCGGGGCGCCGTAGTGCGCCCTGGCTTCCTTGACCGAATCGAAGCCGTAGAACTTCTGGGTGACCAGGCGGTACAGCCAGGTCGTCGCCGAGTTCGCCCCGCCGAACAGGCCGACCCGCCTGCCCTTGAGGTCCGCCATGCTCTTGATGGGGGAGTCCAGCTTCACCATGACGTCGTTGGTGTAGCCGTTCATGGAGTAGACGTTGGTGAGCTTGAACCCCTTCTCGCGCAGCAGGGCAATCACGATCCACCCGGTGAAACCGACGTTCGGGTCGCCGGTCTGCATCGCCGTGTAGGAGGCCTGTGGCGAGGCGACCACCATCAGGTCCATCTCGATGCCGTGCTTGGCGGCGATGCCCCGGCTCTGCATGATCCTGACGGGAAACAGCTGCGTGCCCTGCAGCGCCACGACCTTCACCTTGTCGGCCGCCGCCGCCGGCCAGGCGGCGCACGCGATCGCGAGGGACACGAGGAATGCCGGTATCAGATGTCGCGGTTTCATGCTTACCTCCGTCTGGCTGTCGTTCTCGTGAGCAAGGGTTTCATGCCTGCCGCGCTCCGTGTCCTGGAACGCAGGACAGTCGGAGCGCTCATGCCTGCGCCGCCGGACCGCAGCGCACGGGAGCAGGCGCATGCCGCTGCAACGCGACCCGCTCGCGCAGCGCGCGGCGGTCGATCTTACCCGGTCCGGTTCTGGGAAGTTCGTCGACAATCTCGATGGTCCCCGGCACCTTGTGCGGGGCCAGGCGCTCGCGGCAGGCGCGCCGGATGCTTGCGGCGAGATCCGCCCGGACCGGTTCGGTCGCGGCCGGCGCCACGAACGCCCGCAGCTTCACCAGGCCATCCTCGTCCTGTACCGCCAGCACCGCGCATTCGCCGACGCCGGGACAGGCGGCCAGACCCTGCTCGACTTCCAGCGGCGACACCCAGATGCCGCTCACCTTCACCATCTCGTCGGCGCGTCCGAGGTACCAGAAGTAGCCGCGCGCGTCCTGCCGGAACAGGTCGCCGGTATTGACCCAGCCGTTCCCCAGGAACACCTGCGCCGACCGCTCGTGCTCGCGCACGTAACCGCGGCCCGCCGCGGCGCAGCGCGCGAGCAGCGTGCCGGGCTCTCCCGCCGGTACGTCCCTGCCGCCGGCGTCCACCAGCCTGATCTCGACCGAGGGTGTGACCGTGCCCGAACTGCCGGGCACCGCCACCCCGGGACGATTGTCGAGCATGCCCATGCCGCTCTCGGCCGAGCCGTAGCGGTTGGTCACCTCGACGCCGAACGCCTCGACCCACTCGCGGTGCAACTGCGCCGAGAGCGGCTCGCCCGAGGATGCGCAGTAACGCACGCAGCCGAGGTCGGCGCGCTCGCGCTCGGGCGCCTGGATCATCGCCCTCATCATGGTGGGCACGGTGATCAGCACCGTGGGCCGGTGCCTGGCGATGAGCGAGAGCACCTGCGCCGCGCTCGACTTCCCCCGGGAGAGCACGATCGAGGCTCCGTGCCGCAGCGGGAACAGGAGTCCGAGGTCGCGCGCGTAGTGAAAGAAGAGCTTCGGGACCCGCACCACCACGTCTTCGGCCGTGTAACGGAAGACCCGGTCGAAGACCTCGGCGCACACGACGCCGTCCCGGTGCAGGTGCGGAACGCCCTTCGGGCTGCCCGTGGTGCCGCCGGAGAAGTTCCAGAAGGCGATATCGTCGCGGTGCGTGGGCTCGGCCTCGAGGTCCTCGCCGGCCGACTCGAGCATCGCGGCGAGGCTGTATTCCCGCTTCCCCAGCGCCGGGACGGTGTCGCCCGCGACCAGGAAAGCCGGAGGGCGACGGCTCGCGCGCGCCGCCTCGCGCAAGCGCTCCAGTGTCACGCCGTCCACGACCACTACCTTGGGACGCACCAGGGCGAGCAGGTGCCCGTAGTCCTGCGGCGTGAGATACGTATAGGCGTGCGTGCCCACGGCGCCTAGCTTCAGGGTGCCGAGCCACGCCGCAACCCACTCGGGGGAGTCCTCGAGAATCAGCAGGACGCGGTTCTCCGGCTCCACGCCCAGGCGCTTGAGGACGTTGCCCATCCGGTTGGTCAGGCGCCAGAGGTCGCTGTAGCTGCAGCGGCTCTCGCCGTATAGCAGCGCGGTCCTGTCGCCCCGGCCCGACTCCAGATTGATGTCCAGGAACCAGGCGCCCAGGTTCAGGCGCTCCGGAATGGCGAACTCGACCGGCTCCCCCTTCACCATCGCGTGTCCGGGCGCTCAGACCTTGCGCACGCGGCAGGGCACTCCCCGAAGGGTGATGCCGCCGGTGGACGGATCGAATTCCGGACCGTACGCGGTGACCATGTTGATGTTGCCGTCTTCCCACCCATAGGCCGATTCGGCGCTCTCCGGGTACCACCAGCCGAAAGTGGCCACGACCACGCGGGGATCCAGGCTGCGGTTGAGCGAGAGCCTCTGCCTTGCCCGGCCCTGCGCGGTCTCGATCGCGACCCAGCTGCCTTCGTCGAGCCCAAACTTGCAGGCCGCGTCGGGATGCATCTCCACGATCGGCTCGGGCCGGATGGTCCGCAGCGACGCGACGCCCTTGAAGCCGCACAGCATGTACGCCTCTTCCTTGGCATTGGTGAGCAGCAGCGGGTAGTCCTCGCTCATCCCGCTCGCGCCGCGCAGCTCCTCCCACACCGGCATCGGCGCGTAGCCCATCCTGGCGAGGCGCTCCGACCAGATCTCGATCTTTCCCGAGGGGGTACCGTATTCGTGCCGGCGATACGCCCTGGTGGGCCGCAGTGTCCTCTTTTCCTTGAACTGCCGGTAGCTCATGCCGGAGGGTTTCAACATCAGGTCCAGCGCCTCGTCGTCGTCTTCCCAGAAATCCGCTCCCAGGCCCAGGCGCTTGGCGAGCTCGTTGATGATCTTCGTGTCCGCCCAGCACTCTCCGGGCGCGTCGACCAGTTTGGGATGGGCGCGGATCTCCTCGTACCAGCCGGGCCAGTAGCCCAGCTCCTCGTGCTCCATGCACCATGCCGCGGGCAGCACCATGTCCGCGAGCGCCGCGGTCGGGGTCATGAACAGCTCCGAAACGACGGTGAACTCCAGCTTGTTCAGCGCCTCGAAAGTGCGCTTGGAGTCCGGCCAGCTCACCAGGGGATTGGTCAGGATGAACATGGCCGCCTTCACGGGGTAGGGGTCCTCCTCGAGGATGGCGCGGATCAGGGCGTGCGAGGGCACGAGCGCCGAGCGCTGCGTGAGCTTGAAGCGCTCCCCGAGCAGCTTCTCGGCCTGCCGCGGGTACTTGGAGAGCAGGAAGAAACTGCCCGGCCGCGTGTACGCGGAGCGGGTCAGCGTCACGTCGCCGCCGGGAACGTTGATATGGCCGCAGATGGCGCGCAGGATGGAAAGCACGCGTGTGGTCTGGAAGCTGTTGGCGAGCTGATCGGGGGCGTTGCCGGACTGCATCGCGGCGGGTCGCGCCGTGCCGTACATGCGCGCGAACGCCACGATCTGCTCGCGCGGCACCCAGCTCGCCGCTTCGACCTCGTCCAGGGTGAAGGTCGAGACGTGTTCCTTCAGGCGCTCGAAACCCACGGTCCAGTGCTCGACGGTGTCGCGCTCGTAGAGCCCCTCCTCGACGACCACCTTCAGCACCCCGGCGGCGAGCGCTCCGTCGCTGCCCGGTCGCAGCCGGATCCACAGGTCGGCCAGGCGCGCCGTGTCGGTCTTCTGGGGATCGACGACGATGAGCTTGCCGCCGCTGTCCAGCAGCCGCTCCAGCGATTCGCGCCGGAAGCCGCCGGTGGTGTGGTTGATGTTGGCGCCCCACAGGACCAGCACCTCGGGCAGCCGCTCGTCGTCGCACACCACCCGCGTGCCGTAGGTGAAAGCGCCCGCCATGGCCTTGGCCGTCCCGCAGTACCACGCCGGGGTCACCACACTGGGGGTACCGAACGCGCTCGCCAGCCGCTGGGCGAAAGCGAATTCCATGCCCTTGGGTTCACCCAGCCCGAAGGCGACCGACTCGGGACCGAACTTCGTCTTGCACTCGTTGAACTTCGTGGCGATGGTGTCCAGGGCCTCGTCCCAGCCGATGCGCTGCCAGCGGCCCTCGCCGCGCGCGCCCACGCGCTTCTGGGGGTAGAGCAGGCGGTCCTTGTGCACCAGCACCTCGGGGATGGTGAATCGCCCCTTGTTGAGCGCGCACTGCTCCGCATACAGCCCGCTTTCCATGTCGGGCTCGAGGTCGACGACCCTGCCGTCCTCGACGATGGCCTTCATGCTGCAATGGCCGGCGCACAGATGGCAGAAGGTGAAGACCGCCTTGCTGTCCTTCGTTCCCGGGGAGTGGGTCGCCTCGCCGGCGCGCGCGCGCCGCGCCCCCTGGTCGGGATGGATGAACGCCTCGCGCATGGGGCTGAACCCGGTCTCGCCGCCCGTCAGTTTCTCCATGGTGACCACGTTGCGGCCGTGCGCTTCGACCGCCTGGACCAGGCAGGAGCACACCAGCTTTCCATCCATCGACACCGTGCACGCACCGCACTCGCCGATGCTGCATCCCTCCTTGGTCTTGGCGAGCCTGAAATCCTCGACCAGCACATCGAGCAGCGTGCGCCAGGGCGCGACTTCCATGTCGCGCGACACTCCATTGACGTTCAGCCGGATCGCGCATCGGGTTTCGGCGTTCATGCCACGGCCCTCCTGGAGTCCGGAGCGTGGGCGAGCAGCCGCTCCAAGCCCTTGCCCACCAGCATCGTGACGATCTTCCTGCGGTACCCGGCGTGGGCCCGCACGTCGTCGATGGGAAGCGATTCCCCGGCCGCGGCGCGCGCAGCCTCTTCCAGCAGTTCGCGCTGGCGCGCACCGCCGTCGAGCCGCGCCCCCCTGAGCAAGGCCTCGGCCCTGTGCGCCCGGAACGGAACCGGGCCCACCGCGCCCAGGGCGATGCGCGCCTCACGGCAGGCGCCGGCTTCCACCACCACCCGCACCGCGGCGCTGGCGATGGCGATGTCCATCTCCCGCAGGCTGTGCTTGAAGTACGCGCTGCCGGCGCCGGCGGGCAGGGCCGGCACCTCGACATGCGTGATCATTTCGTCCCCGCGCAGCGCGGTCTTTCCCGGGCCGATGAACAGGTTCTCCAGGGGGATCGAGCGCTGTGTGCCGTGCCCCGTACAGCGGACCGAAGCGCCCAGCGCGAGGAGCGGCGGCGCGAATTCGGCCGAGGGCGAGGCGTTGGCCAGGTTGCCCCCGATGGTGCCGGTGTTGCGGATCTGGAGGGTTCCGAGCACCCGGGCGGCCTGAACGAGCGCCGGTTGTGCTCTGGCCAGGAGCGGGGAGGTCGCGATCGCCTCGATCGTGATCAGGGCGCCGAGCGACACGGCTCCGCCTTCGTCCTGCTCGATGAGATCCAGCCCGGGAATACGCTTGATGTTCAACAGGCGACGCGGCACGCGCCTGCGGTGCTTCATCCTGGGAAACAGGTCCGTCCCGCCCGCGAGCAGCGCGGTGTGCTCGCGGTCTTCGGCGAGCAGCGCGCAGGCCTGCGCCACGCTGTCGCAACAAAGCCATTCGAACTCCGGCAGACCCAGCAGCACCGCCTACCTCCAGGATCAGCGCAAGACGGTGCCGTCGGCCCGCCCGAGGTCTTCCCAGTTTAGTTCAGATCGAGAAGCGCAAACCCGGGAAGGCCGCTGGGCAGTCCGGACGGGGTGGCGCTGGAAGCGCCACCATGCGATCCCGGCTACGGGCCATCCCGGCTCCAGGCCATCCCGGCTCCGGGCGATCCCGGCTCCGGGAGCGGCTCGGGTTCCCGCGCTCGACGGTCAGGGCGGACCGTCGAGCGCCGGAAAGACGCCGCGGCGCCTGCCGCTCCCGCGGCGGGCGCGGGCGTCGCGCCCAGGCTAAACCGGCAGGGCCGCCAGCTCGGTGCTCACCGCGCGCGGGCGCCGCATCTCCAGCTGCTTGACCAGGACATCCAGGGTGATCGAGCCGAAAGTGGCCTTGGCGATCTCGTCGATCTCGGACAGGACCGACGCGAGCGCCCGCTCCGTATCGCTCGCCTCGCCGCCGGGACCGTCGGGGCGCGCACCGATGTCCTCGAACAGCTCGATCACCTCCAGCAGCGTGACGCGCTTCGCATTGCCGCTGAAACGGTAGCCGCCCCGGACACCCCGCAGCGAATCCAGAAGTCCCGCGCGGCCGAGTTCGCGCAGGACTTTGGACAGATGGTGGGCGGACACGCCGTACTTGTCGGCGATCTCGGTGGCCGGGATCTGGCGATCCGGGTATCTCGCGAATTCCATCATGCTGTACAGCGCGAGGAGGGTGCTCTTCTGCAGCTTCATACGCCGGTTCGCGGGCTCATCGGGTCTGCCTGCCGCCTCGCGCCAGGCGCTCAAGGGCCAGGCGAGGCGCGGGGCTGGCCTTCGGGTTCACGGTTCGAGCGCCATTCGAGCGCCTTGTCCGAGCGGGTTCACGGTTCGAGCGCCTTTTCCAGCGTGATCACCGGTGCCGCCATCATGCCTTGGCTGCGGAAGAACGAGAGCACCAGCGCGTTGTCGCGCGCCACCAGAGTGCGCACCTGGCTCACGCCGGCGTAGCGGAAGCCGTCGCAGATCGCGCCCAGCAGCCGCGTGCCCAGGCCCGCCAGGCGCGCGCCGGGCCGCACGCTGATGCCGAACACCCAGCCGCAGGGCGCGGAACCGAACTCCCAGTCGCGCACCTCGCCGATGACGAACCCTTGCACCGCGCCCTCGGTTTCCGCCACCAGGAACAGGCGCTGGCGGGTGCGGCTCGCGCCGTAACGCTGGAACAGTTCGTACCAGTAGTCGGTCTTCTCGATGCCCGTCACCTCGGCGTCGATGGCGATGATGGCGTCGAGGTCGCCGGCCTGCGCCGGCCGGGTGATGACCGCGGCGCCGTCCGGTGGCCGTTCGGGGTGCGCCGCCGGCCTGGGGCTGCGGTCGTTGCCGCGCGAGTTGGACATGGAAAGGATTCCTGTGGCCCTTGCGTTTCAGGCGCGTGCCGGCAGTTTCAACAGCCGGCGCGCGTTACCTTCGTAGATGGCCGAGCGCTCGGCGGGGGTGATGTCGAGTGCGTCGATGATCTCGATCGTCCAGCGGATGTAGGCCGAGCCCTTCTCCGGGTCGAACGGCGCATCCGAGGCGAACAGCACGCGCTCGGCGCCGTAGAAGGACAGCCCGCACTGCGTCGCCGCCTTGGAGCCGAATACCGCGGTGTCCGCATAGAACATGCGGAAGTAGTCGAGCGGACGCTTCTTGAGGCTCGCGAGCAGGGCGCCGTAGTCCTCGTCCGAGGTGCGCGTGCCGAGCTGGTCCCAACCGGGTCCGACGCGGCCCTCGAAGTAGGGGATCATGCCTCCCATGTGGTGGGTGATCACCTTGAGGTCGGGGAACCGGTCGAACAGGCCCGCGAACACCATGTGCGCCATGGCGACGCTGGTTTCGTAGGGCCAGCCGAAGGTCCACCAGATCTCGTAGTGGCTCTTCTTCTCGCTCGTGTAGTCGGGTACGTTCGCGCCCCGCGCCGGGTGCATCCAGATCGGCAGGTCCAGGCGCGCCATCAGCTCGAACAGCGGCAGCGTGGCCGGCGCGGTGAGCGGTGCGCCGTTGACGTTGGTGAATACCTGCACGCCGACCGCGCCCAGCTTGGTGAGCGCACGCTCGGCCTCGGCGAGCAGGGCCTCGGGATCGTTCATGGGCAGCGCCGCGATGAAGCCCGGGAAGCGCCCGGGGTATTTCGCGACCAGTTCGGCCATGCCGTCGTTGCCGATGCGCGCGAGTTCCACGGCGGTCGCCGGCCCGCCGAGCGCCTCGAGCGGCGGACTCCCGAGGCAGATCACCTGGGCGTAGTCGGGAAACGCATCCATGATGCGGAAACGCTCGTCCAGGTCGACGATGCAGGGGATGGCGCGCACGCGCTTGTTCATGTCGCGCCCGTCGGGCACCACCTCGAGCATGCGCTCGTAGTAGCGGCGCGGGAAGATGTGGTTGAAGATGTCCAGTTTCATCTCGTGGTTCCCTCCTTGCGTACTCTGCCGCGACGCGAGGCGCTGGCGAGCCGCGCGTCCTCCTATGCGCGGGAAGCGCCCGCCGCGCCCTGCGAGAGGCGCTTGACGAAGCCGAGCCGTGCGCCGGGCGTGAACCCGAGCCGGTAGAAGAACCCGAGCAGGTCCAGACGTTCGCGGGCGACCACCGTTTCGACGCGCTCGACCTGCAGCGCCTGCAGGTTGACGAACAGCTGCGACACCAGCGCGGTGCCGATGCCGGTGCCGGCGCGCTCGGGGTCCACCGAGAGCGTGTCGATGACCGCCGTCGGTTCGGTGCGGCCGAAGTCCCCGAAGTCCACCTTCGCCGCGAGGTAGCCGGTGGCGGCGCCGTCGCAATGGGATGCGAGCGAGACGCGCACCGCGGAATCCAGCAGCGCCTCCTCGATCTGGCGGGCGATATAGGCGCTGCGGTCGCGGCCGGTCACCCGCCGGTCGATGCGCGCGAGGTCGGCGACGTCCGCCGGCCGCAGCGAGCGCACGTCGGCGCGGTCGCGCGCCAGCGCCTCGAAATCGTTGGACCGCGGCGCCCCGTAATCGATCTCGGTGCCGCCGCGGGCGTGCGGCGGAGCGAGAACTTCGTCCTCGCCGGGCCCCGCGACCGGTCCCGCGTGTACCGCGCAGTCGATGACGTGGTTGCGGTCCAGTTCGAAGCCGGAGCGATCGAGAAAGCGCAGCATCCCGTGGTTCTTCCAGTGCGCCTGGGTGCGCAGCTCGTCCATGCCCTGGAGCCGCGCCTGCGCTTCCAGGGCGGCGAGCAGCGCCGTCCCGTGGCCGCCTGCGCGCGCCTCGCGGTCCACCCCGATCACCTCCAGGCGCAGCGCCGGTTCACTGCGACCGAACTCGCCTTCGAGGCGGCGCGCCATCGCGAAGCCGGCCAGCCGCCCGTTGCGCTCCACCGCGAATTGAAGGTGCAGGCGCGGTTCGCGCAGCGCCGCCTGCAGGCGGCGCTCGAAGTAGTCGCGGCGCGAGCGCCCGGTCTCGCGCGCATCGATCTCGACCACCGCGGCGAGATCGTGCCTCGCCAGGGCGCGAATACCCGTCTCGGGCGCGAGCGCGGACCCGGTCACCATGCGAGCGCCCCCGCCCGCGGCGCATCATGCCATCGCGTACGCATTGAAGATCTCCATGTCGGTTTCTTCATCCAGCATTTCGTCCACCAGCGGCACGAGCGACTCCTGTTCCTTGCTGGCGTGCGACCCGAGGCGCTCGACCAGCACGAGGCCCTGGATCCTCAGCGATCGAAGGCCCTCGGCGTCCAGTTCGCCGCGCTTGCCGCGCGCGAGCAGCGGCAGCAGCTCCCCCGCCACCTCGCGCACCGCCTGGTGTTCCTCCAGCAGCAGCTCGACCAGGTCCTGCGCACCGTACTCGCGCAGCCGCGGGAAGAGCGTTTCCTCCTCCAGCACGAAATGGCGCGTGATCTCGTGCTGGAGCGCACCGGCCATTTCGCCTTGCAGCAGCGTCCAGCCCGGGTCCGCGGGCGGGACACCCTCCTTCACGGCGTGGAGCGCACGCTCGAAACGCTCCAACAGCGCCAGCACCGCGAGGTGCTCCTCGTGCAGCCTGCGGCTCGTGTGGCGCGCGAGATCCATCGGTCGGTCGCGGGCGATCGCCGCCTCAGCCGTGCAGATCCCGGTACTTGGCGAGCAGCTCGTCCTGCGATTCGCGGAAGTCCGGGTGATCCTGGATGCAGTCCGCCGGGCACACCAGCTTGCACTGCGGCTCGTCCTCGGCGCCGACGCACTCGGTGCAGCGCAGGGGGTCGATCACGTAGGGCGTACCCTTGGTGATGGCCTCGTTGGGGCAGACGGAGACGCAGGCGTCGCATTCGGTGCAGTTGGTGTCGATGAGTAGTGCCATGGTTCTCTCCAGAATAACAAGCTACTTTCAGGCTGCGGTCCGCGCCTCGACCTCGAGGGTCAGCCGTACAGATCCCGGTACTTGGCGAGCAGCTCCTCCTGCGATTCGCGGAAATCCGGGTGAT
>JADLDQ010000384.1 GCA_020846575.1 Burkholderiales bacterium | reverse complement strand
TGTATTTCTCGATGTCGGCGAGGAAGCCTTGGCCCCGGGTATGGCGCCCGGCGGTCCAGACGCCGCCCTCGATCTCGATGGCCACGCGATGATCGGGCCACGCCCAGTCGAAGCGCCAGCGGCGAGTCTCGTGGAAGCGGTGCTCGGCGACCGGCGGCGGCAGGCTGAACGCCGCACACTGGCGGTCGAAGGCGAGCGTGATGCGGCGGGCGGCGGTCATGCGGGCTCCTTCGGCGGCGGCGACCAGCCGAGCGTCGCGAAGCTTCCGGCTGTCAGCCTCGGCGTCTGCGGTGGCCCGGCGATCTGCGGCACGGCCTCGCGCGTGCCCTCGGTCTCGGCGAGTTCGTCGTAGAGCTCCAGGAACTTGTTGCGCGTGAAGTGCTGCGTATCGAGCGGCTCGAGCGCGAGGTGCTGGTAGCCCCCGACCATACGCACCACGCGGTCGGTGAGCGGGTCCACCGTCGCCGTTCCGTTGCGCCAGCCGAGGCAGGCGGCGATGGCGCGCTCCCATGCTTCGCCGGCAGTCGGCAGCGCGGCCTTCCGCAGCTCGTTCCAGTCCGCGGGCCTCGGCATGAACTTCGACGTGGCCATGAGCTGCGCCGCGCCGGCCTCGAAGTCGGCGAGAGGCCAGTCGCGCAGCGCAAGCCAGTAGGCGTCGAGCAGCGTCGGCGACAGTTCGCGCTGGTACATCTCGGCCATACCCGCCATTACGGCGCGGAACCGGATGCGGTCAGCTTGCTGCAAGGCGATCCTCCGGTGGCACCCAATCCTCGACCGCCGCGACATTGCGGCGCGTGAGCGCGGACTGGTCGGCACGCGGCGGCTGGTCGGCGAAGCGCAGTCCGGCGTCGACGTGCGCCGCATCCCGCAGGAGCAGCCCGATGTCGTCGAACACCGTGGCGCGGTCGTTCTGGCCGGTGTGGTGCGGCGAGTTGCGGTAGCCCGTGATGGCGCGGCAGAGGTCGTCAGCCGCGTAATCGCGCAGCCGCAGCCGGATCAGCTTGCGGCGCTTGTCGTCGAGCACCGCCTTCGGGTGGCCCCACTCGGTCCGCCAGTGGTCGAACACGCGGCGCACGTCGTCGGGATTCGTGCCGAGGTCCGCCGCGAGGGTTTCGACTTCCTGCCCCCCCGTTTCCCGTGGAACCTCGGCCGCGGTCGGCGCAGCCGACAGAGATCGGTCCCGGTCCCGGTCGTGGTCCATATCCCGGTCCCGGTCCATATCCGGGGGTGAGGATTCGCGAGGCCTCGGCGAACCCTCGTCGAATCCGGGGCATTTCGGCCCGCTCGGTTTATCTATCTTCTGATGTTTCAACCAGTTACGGATTTCGAGGTAGGTGTCACCATCCACGACATACCGGCGGATGGCGGCGGCGTCCTCGAGTTCGTCCAACCAGGCCGGAATGAGGTCTCTCGCGTCGTCGTCGTAGGGGAACAGAAGACTCGCGAGCATTCGCGAGGCCCCGCGAGTTCTCCCAAGATCGTCTGCGATGGTCCAGAGCAGGATGAACAGCAACCGCGCGTCCCGCGAGACTTTCCCCATGGTCTCGGACTGCGGGAACTCGGGCTTGATGGTGCGGATTCTCGCCATCAGGAGGCATTCCCTCCTTCCTTGACCCGCGCCCAGCAGATGCTGCAGAAGTACAAGAACGTCCGCCGGTCGCTATGCAGGCCTCGGTGATAGGCCTGATCGGCCGCGTCCAGAACCTCATGAACGCCGAGCTTTCCGACGAACATTCGGATACTCTGCAGCCAATCTCGGCGCATTCCATTGGTTGGGCTACCGGGTTGAAGCGCATCGGCGACGCGCCACACCTCCTCGTCGATCCGCTGCCGCTTTTCCTCCATGACCTGCTGGTAGCCGCGCAGCTGTTCATCCTGCTCGGCGACCAGGGCGGCCTTTTCGGCCAGCGTCTGGGGAACCACTTTCAGGTTCCGTGCGCCCTTGCCGAGATTGCAGGGTGCGCACGCGGTCACCAGGTTGTCGATCTCGTTGCCGCCGCCTTCTGCCAGCGCCAGTACGTGGTCAACGTGAAGGACTACCGCGGGCGGATGCGCGCCGCAGTAAGTGCATGCGAACCCGTCGCGCTTGAACACATCAAACCTGATGCGCTTGCTGATCGACTTTCTTTGCGTCGCCATGTGCCTCTCCGGTTGGCCCGGCTCGAGGAGGCACGACAGAGCGGGCCGGAAGACCGCCTTTTCGGGAGCTACCCTAGTCGCGCCGTGGATCATTGAGGCACCCGCCTCCAGACGGTGCGCCCATCGCGCCGGCCCGCCTCGACCACCAGCCCCTTGCGCCGGAGCGGCGCGAGCCTGGGCGAGACGGTGACCAGCGACAGGCCGAGCCGCTCGGCAAGCTCGTGCGTCGTGGCATCCCCATCGGCCAAGGCGCCGAGTACCCGTTCGGCGAGGCCGTTGCCATCGACGCGAGCTGCCGCCGATCGGCTCGTGTCTGGGTCCGTGCGCCGGGCGCGCGGGACGTAATCCGAGAACACGTCGAGCTGGTGCATCAGGCGTGCCCCGCTCGCTCAGACAGCGGCGCTGGCTTCGGGTCATCGAACTCGATGCCGCCGAGAGATCGGCTCAGGCCGGCCTCCACGATCTCGCGGAACTTCGCCTTCTCGGAGCTGCCAACGGGCACCAGCGCCAGCGAGATCGATGCGAGGAGCGTCGCCCCTCGCATGTCGGCAGGGTTCGCGAGGTAGGCGTTCCAGTAGTCGCCCTCGATGCGGTAGGCGATGCGGAAATCGGGCGCCGGCGTCATGCCGCCCTCCGGTTCGGGCTCTCGTACTCGTCCCAGTGAACCTTCATGCGCGGCCTCCGATCGTGAATTGCCAGGGCCAGCGCCTGCGCAGGAACTCCGACAGCCGCGGCCGCCCGACCCGGTCAGAGCCGCCATGGGAAGAGCTGGCGGGCGGGTGTGCGGTGGCGAGTGCGTAGCGCTCACGCCAGGCCTCGATGTCCTGGCGGGCGCGGAATTCGGTGAGCGAGATTGCGGACGCGGGTTCGTCCTGCGCTTGCGCAGCGCGGGCGATGAGCAGCGATCGGTAGTCCGTTTTGACCTTTCCCATGCACCCGTTACCCGTTATGTGACCTGCGGTTGGCAGAAAAAAGCCCCGGTGGTATGCCGGGGCCGGTAATCAGGCGACTCGTGACCTGGCGGAAGGCCGCCGGGCCGACAAAAGACGACGGCACCCCTGCAGCTCCGCCAGCCGGTCCATGCCGGGGTTGACAATCGCGCCGCGCCTGAACTTCGACAGCCACGACCGGCTTATCCCGGTCGAATCAATAACGGCCTGCAGAGACACGCCGCGAAGCCAGTCCCGCATTGCTTCACGTTCTGAAACGAGGTCCATGGACGCGATCATAGGGCAATAAATTGTCCATTGGCAAGAGGGGGTGCCGCAATGCGTGCGCAACCTATCCCCGCGCCACGCTCCTACCGTCTACCCATGCGCCGCCCCCCACCCACCGCCAATAACCCCCTGCTGATCCACGCGGCGGCGCCTGGCCGCGGCCGTGGTCGCCATGCAATCGCCATGATGGGCAATTTCTTGCTTGACGGCTGTCACCGGAATGGGCAATATACTGTCCATGGCCGGAAGCAATCCGGCAACCAACGGGAGGAACCCCACCATGCAATCACATGAATACCTGTCCTGGGAGGCGGCGTAATGCGCATCACCACCGATCTACTGCGCACTTGGAACGCCTGCCGCGAGGGCTACGCCTGGTTCGCTGAGCGCTACCCGGATGGCGAGGAATACGCTATCACGCTCGCGGCACTCGCGGCCGACGGTCGCCGTGACTGGGTCGCATGGCTGACAGAACGTGTCTGGCGCGTCGCCATGGCCGGCGATGCCGACGAATTCATCCGCGGCGAAGTGGCGCGTATCGTCGAGGACACGAAGGGCTCGCCGAATTCGAGCAGCGGCGACGGCAGCACGGCGGCGAGCAGCG
>JADLDQ010000383.1 GCA_020846575.1 Burkholderiales bacterium | reverse complement strand
GCTCAGATCGAGCGGCTGGTCTCAGCCGCCATCGTCAAACAGTTGTCCATCGGCGGCATCGCGGCGCGCTGGCAGGGTCTGCATCCCGAGGTCGAACTCTCGGACGTGCGCATCCACGACGCGCAGGGCCGGGTGGCGCTTTCGCTGCCGGCGGTCGAGGCGGTGGTGGGCTGGCGCTCCCTCGCCTTCGGATCGCTGCGGCTGCACTCTCTGGCCATCGAGCAGCCGGTGCTCGACATCCGCCGCGCGAAGGACGGCCGCATCTCGGTGGCCGGGCTGGAGCTGCAGGAGGACGGCTCGGGCTCGGCGTTTTCCACGTGGCTGCTCGCGCAGAACGAAGTGGTGGTGCGCGATGCCCGCATCCAGTGGGACGACGAGCTGCGCGGCGCGCCCACGCTCTCGCTCGCGGGCGTCACGCTGGCGCTTCGCAACCGCGGGGCGGTGCACCGCTTCGCGCTCAAGGCGCAGCCCGCGCGCGAACTCGCCTCGGCGCTGGACGTGCGCGGCGAGGTCCGCGGCTCGGACTTTTCCAGCCTCGCCGAGTGGCGTGGCCTCGCGTTCGCGGAGCTGGAATACGTGGACCTGGCCGCCTGGCAGCCATGGCTCGACTACCCGATCGAAGTCAACGCGGGCAAGGGGGCGCTGCGGTTCTGGGTGACCTTCGATGGATCGCGCATCATCGAGGCGACCGCGGACGTGGCGCTGGCGAAGGTGCAGACGCGCCTGGGAAGGGATCTCCCGCTGCTGCACCTGGACTACCTGCGGGGCCGCATCGGCGGCAGCGACGACGGCGCTACCGTGAAACTCCACGGGCACCGCTTCGCACTGAAGAGCGCGGGCGGCGTCGCGCTGCCGCCGGCTGACTTTCGCGTGACCTGGAGGCGCGGCGCAGAGCATACCCGGCCGCAGGGCGAGATCGACGTGAACACGCTGGAGCTGGCGCCGCTGGCGAGGCTCGCGGGATTCCTGCCGTTCAGCGACGAGGCGCGCACACGCCTGTCGGAATTCGGGCCGCGGGGAACACTGAACAACCTCAAGCTCACTTGGGGCGGCGATGCTCGCGACCTGGATCGTTTCTCGGTCAAGGGCCGCTTCGAAAGGCTTGGTCTGAACGCGCCTGGAGGCCGCGCGCTTGTCGCGGGCCTGTCTGGAAGCATCGATGCGAATCAGTCCGCCGGCGCGCTCCAGCTCAGATCGGAGCGGGTGAGCGTAGAGCTGCCGGGCGTGCTGAAAGAGAGTCGCGTCGAGCTGGACCGGCTGGCGGCGCGCGTCAACTGGAAGCGCATGGGGGAGCGCTACGAGGCGAGGTTTGCCGAAGTCTCGGTGGAGAACCGTGAGCTGTCGGCCTCGGTGCAGGGAAGCTTCACGACGGCGCTCGAGGGCCGCGCTGGTCCCGGAACGATCGACCTCACCGCGAACATCGCACGCGCGAGCGCGCGCGCGGTCTACCGCTACATCCCGGTTCTCCCCGAGACGGTGGCCGGCTATCTCAGGACCACGATTCTCGCCGGCGAGGCGAGCGACGCGCGCCTGCGACTCAGGGGCGATCTCCAGGGTTTTCCCTGGGCCGACGGCAAGTCGGGGCAGTTCCGGGTGAGCGGGCGCTTCACCGGCGGGGAACTGGATTACGCCGGGGGCTGGCCGCGGGCGACGAACCTGGGCGGCGAGATCCTCATGGAAGGCGCGCAGCTGCGGGTGAGCGCCGCCCGGGGCAGCGTGCTGGGCGTGCGCGCTTCGAACGTGGTCGCAGTGATTCCCGACTATGTGCAAGCCGACCCGAGACTGAGCATCGACCTCCAGGCGGACGGCGCCACGGGCGAATTCCTGCGCTTCCTGCGATCGAGCCCGCTCCAGGCGAATCTCGGGGCCGGGCTCGAGGAGATCTCGGCCACGGGCAGCGGGCGGCTGCAGCTGCGGCTGGACATCCCGCTGGAGCACGTCGATCGCACGCGGGTGTCCGGCGCCTACCAGCTGCTGGGTAACGAGGTGGCGGTCGCGGCGTCCTTTCCGCCTCTGGGGCAGGTGAACGGGCGCGTCGAGTTCACCGAATCCGGCTTCGTGGTCCGCAACGCAGCCGCGCGGGTGCTCGGCGGTCCGGTGACATTCAGCGTGAGCACGGGCGGGAACGAGGAACTCGCGATCACGGCCCAGGGCGCCGCGGACCTGGCAGCCGTTCGCGCGCACTTCGATCTGCCGATGCTGGATCGCGTGCGGGGTATCGGGACCTGGCGAGGCAGCATCACGCTTGCCGGGTCCGGCGTCGAGTTCTCGCTGGAATCGCCGCTCACCGGCGTCGTCGTGGATCTGCCCATACCCTTCGGGAAAGCGGCTACCGCCAGCGTCCCGTTCCGGCTGGAGCGCACCACCCGGGCGGCCGTCGACTGGCTCGGGCGTGCCGGCGTCAAGCAGCTGCCGCCCGGCGCAGATGCGCTCCGGTTCGCCTACGGACGCGCAGCCAGCGGCCTCGTGATCCGTCGCAGCGAAGGCGGGAAGAGGGTTCTGGAGCGGGGCGCACTGGGATTGAACGAAGCCGCGCCCGCGCCGGGAAGAAGCGGCTTCGCCGTCGCCGGGCGCATCGCCGAACTCGACCTCGACCAGTGGCGAGCCGTTTTCGGCGGCGCAGACCACGGGGTGGTTCCGGTCAGCGATCTGAAGCTGTCGATCGACGCTCTGGACGTTGCGGGGCGGCGCCTGAACGAGGTCCAGCTCTCCGCCACACCCATGCAACAGGGCTGGAGCGCCGATCTCACCGCCCGCGAACTGGCGGGCCGGGTGAATTGGCTGCCGCAGGGGCGCGGCCGGGTGGTTGCGCGGCTCATGCGCCTGAGCGTTCCGGATACGAGCCCGGTCGCCTCCGCTTCGGCGCGGGAAACCGCGAGCGCCGAACTGCCCGCGCTCGACGTGACAGCCGATGATTTCAGGTTGCGCGAGACGCGGCTGGGCCGGCTGGAACTGGTCGCGGTCAACGAGTCCCGGGACTGGCTCATCGAAAAGCTGGTGCTGCGCGCGGCGGACAGCGAACTCCGCGCGGACGGCCGGTGGCAGAGCCGGGCCGCGCAGCCCGACGTGAACCTCGAGGTCAACCTCGACGTGAGCGACATCGGCGCCTACCTCACCCGGCTGGGATTTCCGGGCACCGTGAAGGGCGGCACCGCGAACCTCAACGGCAGGATCGGATGGGCCGGAGCCCCGCAGTCCATCGACTACCCGACGCTGGCCGGAGAACTCAGGCTGAGCGCCGAGAAGGGACAGTTCCTGAAGGCCGAGCCGGGCATTTCCAAGCTGCTCGGGATCCTCTCGCTCCAGTCCTGGATCACCCTGGATTTCCGCGACACCTTCGCGGAGGGCTTCTCCTTCGGGTCCATCAAGGCGAGCGCGCGGATTTCCAAGGGCAGGCTCAGTACCGAGGATTTCGTGATGGCCGGGAACGCCGCCCTGGTGACGATGTCGGGCGTCATCGACCTGGGTGAGGAAACTCAGAACCTCAAGGTGAACGTCGTTCCGTCGGTGGGCGACAGCGTATCCTCGGGCGTGGCGCTGTTTCTCGCGAATCCGATCGCCGGGCTGGCGGCATTTCTCGCCCAGCGCATCCTCAAGGATCCCCTGGGCAAAGTGTTCGCGACCGAGTACGTGGTGACCGGCACCTGGAGCGATCCGAAGGTCGAGCGGGCGAGGAGAATCGAACCGGCGCCTCAAGGCGGTCCGTAGCGGCGCGCGACGCAGCCGCCGCAGGCCCCGGGGGACATGGCGACCCTGGGGAACCCCCCTGGCTCCGCCCGAAACCACGGCCTCGCCGGGCGAGGCGCGCCAGCCCGCTCTGCGAAGCCTTGTATCATAGGGACGCCGCGTCGCGCGCGGCAACCATTTCAGCGAGCGGGGATTGTCTCCGATGCCGCAGCAAGCACACCGGTTCGCCGCCATCCAGATGGTTTCGGGACCGGACGTCGCCAGCAACCTCGCCGCTGCGCGGGATCTCGTCGCGGAGGCGGCGCAAAGGGGTGCGCAGCTGTGCGCGCTGCCGGAGTACTTCTGCCTGATGGGCCTGCGCGATGCCGACAAGGTCGGCGCGCGCGAACCCCAGGGCGCGGGCCCGATCCAGGAGTTCCTCGCCCGCACCGCGGCCGAGTTCGGCGTCTGGCTCATCGGGGGCACCTTGCCCCTCGCCTGTGAAGATCCCGCCCGGGTACGCAATGCGTGCCTCGTCTACGACGAGCGCGGCCGCAACGTCGCGCGCTACGACAAGATCCACCTGTTCGGCTATGCCGGCGAGATCGAACGCTACGACGAGGCTTCCACCATCGAGCCCGGGGACCGCGCCGTCGCCGTCGATTCGCCATTCGGCCGCCTCGGCCTTTCGGTCTGCTACGACGTGCGGTTCCCGGAGCTGTATCGGGCGCTGGGTCCGGTGGACGTCCTGTTCGTTCCGTCGGCCTTTACGGTCCCGACCGGCCGGGCGCACTGGGAGACGCTGCTGCGGGCGCGCGCCATCGAGAACCTCGCTTACGTCGTCGCCCCCGCGCAGGGCGGCAGACATCCAAGCGGGCGCCGCACGCACGGCCACAGCATGATCGTCGATCCCTGGGGCACGGTGCTCGAGTGCCTGCCCGAGGGGTCCGGCGTGCTGGTCGCGGCCATCGACCCGTCGCGGATCGCCGAGGTGCGCGCGAGCCTGCCCGCGCTTTCGCATCGCGCGCGGTTCGGCGGCGGCACGATAGTCGAAGGGCGCACGCTGCTCGCCGGACTCGAGGCCGAGACCGCCGCAAGGCGTGGCCGCGCCGTTGCGTAGGGCTCCCCCTCGCCGCATCTCTCAGATTGGATTCTCGATGAACGCTCCGGATGTCCTGTTCCGAACGGCCCAGTCCTGCCTGCTCGCACCTCACGAACTGGAGGCCAACCAGCTCGAAGCGGTGTTCGGCGCCATGCAGACCCGGCGCCTGGATTACGCCGATCTGTACTTCCAGTACTCTCGGAGCGAGGGATGGTCGCTGGAGGAAGGCATCGTCAAGTCCGGCAGTTTCAGCATCGACCAGGGCGTCGGGGTGCGCGCCATCTCCGGCGAGAAGACCGCGTTTGCCTATTCCGACGAGATCAGCCTCGCGGCGCTCACCGATGCCGCGCACACCACGCGCGCGATGGGTCGAACGGGCGCCGCAGGCCGCAGCGCCGTGGCGAGGCGCCGCGCCGCGCGCAGGGCAGTCGTGCCGGGGCACGCGCTGTACCCTTCGATCGACCCGCTCGCATCGCTTGCCGACGACCGGAAAGTGAAGCTGCTCGAAAAGCTCGAGCGGCTGTGCCGCGCCCGGGATCCGCGCGTCACCCAAGTGATGGCGAGCCTGGCGGGCGAATACGAAGTGGTGCTGGTGGCGCGCGCCGACGGGCACGTTGCGGCCGACGTGCGGCCGCTGGTGCGCCTGTCGCTGCAGGTGATCGCCGAGTCGGACGGCCGGCGCGAGCAGGGCACCGCCGGCGGCGGCGGCCGCGGGGACTACGCCTTCTTCACCGACGAGCGCCTGGCAGAGTACGCGCAGCACGCCGTCTCGCAGGCACTGGTCAACCTGGAGTCGCGCCCGGCGCCCGCCGGAACCATGACCGTGGTTCTGGGGCCCGGATGGCCGGGTGTGCTGCTGCACGAGGCGATCGGCCACGGTCTGGAGGGCGATTTCAACCGCAAGGGAAGCTCGGCGTTCTCCGGGCGCATCGGCGAGCGTGTGGCCGCGCCGGGCGTGACGGTGGTCGACGACGGCACGCTGCCCGGGCGCCGCGGTTCGCTCAACATCGACGACGAGGGCAACCCCACCCGGTGCAACACGCTGATCGAGAACGGGGTGCTGCGCGGCTACCTCCAGGACAGCCTGAACGCGCGGCTGATGCGCGTGCCGCCGACGGGAAACGGCCGTCGCGAATCGTTCGCGCACGTGGTGCTGCCGCGCATGACCAACACCTACATGCACAACGGCGAGCGCGATCCGGCGGAGATCATCGCCTCGGTGCACAAGGGCCTGTACGCGGTGAACTTCGGCGGCGGCCAGGTGGACATCACCAACGGCAAGTTCGTGTTCTCGGCCTCGGAGGCCTATCTGATCGAGAACGGCCGGATCACCTGCCCGGTCAGGGGCGCGACACTGATCGGGAACGGCCCGGATGCGCTCACCCGCGTGAGCATGATCGGAAACGATCTCAAGCTCGATCCCGGCGTCGGAACTTGCGGCAAGGACGGCCAGAGCGTTCCGGTCGGCGTGGGGCAGCCCACGCTCAGGATCGACGGGCTGACGGTGGGCGGAACCGCCTGAGGTATGGCCCGCGCGTGCTGCCTGCGGGCGTCGGGGCAGGTTCTGGCGTCTGACGGATTGGCTGCTTCCCGTCCGCGGAGGGCCTCTTATCGGGCGGGGATCTCCTGCAGCGGGCGCGGCCGATTCGCCTCGTGGCGGACCGTGACGGGGTCAAGGCGCCTTGCCGGCAGGTCGATGCAGCAGGGGACATGGCCCCTCGCCGCCGCAAGTCCCGGGCAGGCAAGGCGCGCGTTTCACGCCGGTGAACGGCACGCTGACGTGGACATCGAGTGCCGTCAGCGGGATCTCGCACCCGGCCGGCGCGCTTTCTGCCAGTCCCTGCTGCGCTCCAGCGCGCGCGCCCATTCACCCATCCGGCGCTTTGCTTCCTCCCGGCTCATGCGCGGCTGAAAGCGGCGCGCCGCCTGCCAGTGCCGCGCGATGTCCTCGCGGTCCTTCCACACCCCCGTTGCCAGCCCCGCGAGGTAGGCGGCGCCGAGCGCGGTGGTTTCCAACACCTCGGGGCGTACCACCGGGATGCCGAGCAGGTCCGACTGGAACTGCATGAGGAGGTCGTTCGCGGCCGCGCCGCCGTCCACGCGCAGTTCCGCGAGCTCCAGCCCCGAGTCCCTGCGCATCGCAGCGAGCAGCTCGGCCGACTGGAACGCGATCGATTCGAGCGCGGCGCGCGCGATGTGCGCCGCACCCGCGCCGCGCGTGAGGCCGACGAGGATTCCACGCGCGTACGGATCCCAGTGCGGAGCGCCCAGGCCGGCGAATGCAGGCACGAGGTATACCCCGCCCGAGTCCGGGACACGGGCGGCGAGCTCTTCCACGTCGGCCGATCGGCGGATCAGGCGCAGGCCGTCGCGCAGCCACTGCACCACCGCGCCGCCAATGAAGACGCTGCCTTCGAGCGCATACTGGGTACGTCCGTACCGGGCGGCAAGCGTGGTCACCAGGCCGGAACGCGAGCCGATGGCGCGTGCACCGGTGTTGAGCAGCATGAAGCAGCCGGTGCCGTAGGTGTTCTTCGCCATGCCCGGGCCATGGCAGGCCTGTCCGAACAGGGCCGCCTGCTGGTCGCCGGCGATGCTCGCGATCGGGATTTCGGCGCCGAACAGCCGTGCGTCGCAGGTCCCGAAGACGTGGGCGGAGGCGTGCACCTGCGGCAGCATCGCCCGCGGGATGCCGAACGCTTCGAGCAGCTGGCCGTCCCATTCGCCCCTGTGGATGTCGAAGAGCAGGGTGCGCGAGGCATTGCTCACGTCGGTGACATGGCGGCGCCCGCCGGTGAGCCGCCATACGAGCCAGCTGTCCACGGTGCCGAACGCGACTTCGCCGCGGCGCGCACGGCGCGCGAGCCCCTTCACGTTCGCGAGCAGCCAGGCGATCTTCGAGGCGGAAAAGTACGGGTCGATCACAAGCCCGGTGCGTTCGCGAACACGCGACGCGAGGCCGCGCGCTGCCCATCGGGCGCACAGCGCCGCGGTGCGCCGGTCCTGCCACACGATGGCGCCGTGCAGCGCTTGCCCCGTGGCGCGGTCCCACACGAGCGTCGTCTCCCGCTGGTTGGTGATGCCGATGGCCGCGAGCTCGCTGGCGCCAACGCGGGCTCGTCTCAGTGCGGTACGCGCGCAGGCAAGCTGGCTCGCCCAGAGGTCCGCGGGGTCGTGTTCGACCCACCCGGGGCGGGGGTAGATCTGGGGAAACTCCCTTCGCGCCAGCGCGCGTATCGCGCCGTTCGCATCGAACACGACGGCGCGCGAACTCGTGGTGCCCTGATCGAGGGCGAGCAGGTACTTCATGGACCCTGACTTCATGGACCCTGACTTCATGGGCGGTTCCTGCGCCGATTCTAGCCGCGCGCGCCGCGGGCCCGCCGAGGTCCTGTGCTACACTTCCAGCGCTTTCAGGTTGCCCATTCGAATTCCATCCGAGCATCCCGGCCGCCGCAGGCGGCAGCAGGTGTCGACAAGAAAACCGGGAGTTGCAGACAGTTTTCTTGAGAGCAGGCAGTACGCGCGATGCGGCTGCGCGACGCGGTCGCGAGCGTCGTCGCGGAGCGCACCGCCCGTCCCGGCGAACCGCCCCGGCAGCCAGCGAACTCCATCAGCCGGACTCCCCATGAAAATCCACGAGTATCAGGCGAAGGACGTGCTGCGCAGGTATCGCGTGCCGACGCCGCGCGGTGCGGCCTGCTTCAGCATCGACGAGGCGGTGAAGGCCGCCGAGTCGCTCGGGGGCAAGGTCTGGGTGGTGAAGGCGCAGATCCATGCCGGCGGCCGCGGTAAGGGCGGCGGCGTCAAGCTCGCGCGATCGATCGAAGAGGTGCGCGAACACGCCGGGACGATCCTGGGCATGCAGCTCGTCACCCACCAGACGGGCCCGGCGGGACAGAAGGTGCGGCGGCTCCTCGTCGAGGAGGGCGCCGATATCCGCAAGGAACTCTACGCCGGCATGGTGGTGGACCGCTCGACGCAGCGCGTGGCGCTCCTGGCGAGTTCCGAGGGCGGGATGGATATCGAGGAGGTCGCCGCCAGCACGCCGGAAAAGATCCACAAGGTGTTCATCGATCCTGGTACCGGTCTCAGGGATGAGGAGGCCGACGAGGTGGCGCGTCGGATCGGAATCCCCGAGGCCGCGGTTGTCCAGGCGCGCGCGGTACTGCAGGGTCTTTACCGCGCGTTCGACCAGACCGATGCGAGCCTTGCGGAGATCAATCCGCTGATTCTCACCGGTGACGGGCGCGTCGTTGCGCTCGACGCGAAGATGAACTTCGACGACAACGCGCTGTTCCGCCACCCGGACATCCTGGCGATGCGAGACCTCGACGAGGAGGATCCCGCCGACGTCGAGGCCTCGCGACAGGAGCTCAACTACGTGCAGTTGGACGGCGACATCGGCTGCCTCGTCAACGGCGCGGGCCTTGCCATGGCGACCATGGACATCGTCAAGGTGTACGGCGGCGAGGCGGCGAACTTCCTCGACGTGGGCGGCGGGGCCACCACCGAGAGGGTCACCGAGGCGTTCAAGATCATGCTGCGCAACCCGCGCCTCAAAGCCATCCTGGTAAACATCTTCGGCGGCATCATGCGCTGCGACGTGATCGCCAGCGCCTGCGTCGACGCGGCCCGGCAGGTGAGCCTGCGGGTGCCGCTGGTGGTACGCCTGGAAGGAACCAACGTCGAACTGGGCAAGAAGATCCTGGCGGATTCGGGCCTGCCCATCATTCCCTGCTCCAGCATGGCCGAGGCGGCGCAGAAGGCCGTGGCCGCGTCCAGGGGCAGCGCTGCGGGGAAGAACTAGACATGTCGATTCTCGTCGACAGGAACACGCGGGTGATGACCCAGGGCATTACCGGCAAGACCGGCCAGTTTCACACGCGCGCCTGCCTCGAGTACGCCAATGGCCGCAACTGCTTCGTGGCCGGCGTGAACCCCAAGCGCGCCGGGACGAGCTTCGAGGGGGTGCCGATTTTCGGTACCGTCAAGGAGGCGAAGGAGAAGACAGGGGCGAGCGTCTCCGTGATCTACGTACCGCCCGCCGGTGCAGCCGGCGCGATAGACGAGGCGGTGGACGCGGGCCTGGACCTCGTCATCTGCATCACCGAGGGTATCCCGGTGCGCGACATGATCCGCACACGCTACCGGATGCTGGCAGGCAAGACCCTGCTCGTCGGTCCGAACTGTCCCGGCGTGATCACCCCGGACGAAATCAAGATCGGTATCATGCCCGGCCACATCCACAGGCGCGGCCCGGTGGGCGTGGTGTCGCGCTCCGGGACGCTCACCTACGAGGCGGTATGGCAGCTGGGTGAACTGGGCCTCGGGCAGTCGAGCTGCGTGGGCACCGGCGGTGACCCGGTGAACGGCCTGAAGCACATCGACGTGCTGAAGCTCTTCAACGAGGATCCCGCGACCGAGGCAGTCGTCATGGTGGGCGAGATTGGCGGCAGCGACGAGGAGGACGCGGCCCGCTGGGTGAGGCAGCACATGAGAAAACCAGTGGTCGGTTTCATCGCCGGCGTCACCGCCCCGCCGGGCAGGCGCATGGGCCACGCGGGTGCCATCATCAGCGGTGGCAAGGGTACCGCGCAGGAGAAGCTCGAGGTCATGGAATCCTGCGGCATCAGGGTGACGCGAAATCCGGCGCAGATAGGGCGGCTGCTCGCGTCTGTCCTGCGATAGCGCCTGTTCGCTCCGGCGGCTCGGTCGCTGCGACCCGATCTTTCTTCTCGGTGGAACACCGCAGCTTGCCGCGCGGTCTGCGCCCGATATGTCCCTGCTGCAGCGAGTGGTAGCATCGCGGGCGGAGTCACGTCGAAAGCGCATTCGCCTTCCTGCACTCCCTGCGAATTGCGCACCTTCGCTCGATGCCGATGCAATCGCATCGCTTTGAGTCCGTTTGTCAACACTGTTTCGGAGTCAGCATGGCAACCAAGGAAACCCGCGAGGAATCGAAAGACACCCGGCCCGCCGCCGCGTCTCAGGAGACCGCACCGAAAGTGGTCTGGGACGATTCGAGAATGCGCACCGCGTATGCGAACGTCTGCAACGTGCTCGGAACGCGCGAGGAGATCATGCTGCTGTTCGGCGCGAATCAGGCGTGGCATGGCGGGCAGAAGCAAGTCACGGTTCTCCTGTCCGACCGCATCGTTCTCAACCCGTATGCCGCCAAGCGCCTGTACCAGTTGCTGGGCCAGGGCCTCAAGGAATACGAAGCTCGTTACGGTGAACTGAAGCTCTAGCAGCCTGATGTGAGCCGCCTGAGGATGCACGGCTTCTTCCGGTTCCCGCGACAGCGTGGACTTCGGCAGCGCGAGGCGCGCGCCTTGCATCCGCGGAACCCGCGATCGAGAAGGGGCCGTGGTTCCTGGGCATTGACTCGCTAGCGCGTTGGCCGCTCGGGTGCCCAGCGGTCCTCGGGCTCCCGACCTCCCGCATGCGACACGCGCTCCGGCGCGGCAGGGCTCACCCTTGGCGAGGGCCCGCTGTGAAGTCGGGCCGTGCTCCACGTCGCTTCGCAGCAACGGGTGCCGTTCACACGGCCGGTTTGCTGTCCCGCATGGCTTCGGCGCAGCTGCGTTTCGCATGCGGTCCTCGGGGCTGCACCGCGTGGGCGAGAAACGCGACGCGACCGGTCCACGCTGGCCGGCAATTCTGAACCGAAGACCGGAATCCGCCGGCTGCGGCGCGCGTGATCTCGGTTCATCCACTTGCGATCGGCCGGCGGACCCTCGAACACCGGGTTCCGGTCGGCGTCCTCACGCGATGCTGACTCGCGCCTGGCCCGGGGGGCGATTGCCGTGAGCTTCGCCCGGGGGCGATTGCCTTGCGCTTGGTTTCTTTGCCGGCGACTCTCGGGCGCGTACCGGCAGCCGCAATCCCGAGAGCCGTGCCTGCCCTCGCTCTTTCCCGGGCGGGCGATCATGCCGCGCGAACAACCCGATCGGTGACATCCTGGATCGGTGACATCCTGCTAGGCGGGTTCGTGGAACAGGTTGACGCGCCTAATAACTTACTGTAAGAATGCAGGTTATATTACTGTTTCTACAAAGACTTACACAATTATTTCGGCGCTGAAGTTCACGCAGGGTTGGCGCAGGGGCCGGTATCCCGGAGCAGGACGGGACGACGCAACCGCATCGTGGCGCGTCTTGCGGCGTCGTTGCTGCACATTCGATCGTTACGGCACGCGCGAGGCGCGCGAGCGGTGCGGGCGAGGCGATCTGTGTTTCGAATTGCGGCTGCGAACATTCCAACGCGGCATCGCGATCGCAGGCGGGGCGACGGGCGTGCGGGCGGTGTGTCCTTGATCGCGCCGGGTCACTCATCGCGCCGGTTCACCCGGGCGCTGGCGTAGAATGCCCGCGTTCCGGCCACGGCGGAGCAGGTGAATTTATGGCAATAAAAACAAGCAGAACCACAACAGAAATCTGGAGGCCGTAATGAAAGCGGGATTCTGGAAGAAGGACTGGTTTCTCGGTCTGGTGGTATCGCTCGTTCTGCTGTTCGCCGGAGGGACGCAGATCATCCAGAGCCTGGAGCGCACCGCGTACGACTGGGGCGTGCGCGCGTCCTCGCAGCCGCCCAGCGACAAGGTGGCGGTGATCGCGATCGACGACGCGAGCATCCGCAATATCGGGCGCTGGCCTTGGTCGCGCGATGTCCACGCCAAGCTGACCGAAGGGCTTGCGGGCGCGAAGGCCAAGGTTATCGGCAACCTGGTGTTCTTCAGTGAACCGCAGATCGACCCGGGTCTCGCGTACATCAACAAGATGATCGACGTGCTTGGCGGCCCCGGGGCGGCGGGTGCGAACAGCGGGCCGGCCGTGGCTCCCGGCGCGACCCAAGGGGTGCTCGGACAACTGGTCCCGCTGCTGCGGGAAGCCGAGGCGAACCTGAATACCGATCGCAAGCTCGCCAGCAGTTACTCGAAGGCCGGTAATGTCGTACTTCCGATGCTGTTCGAACTCGGCGAGCCGCGCGGCAAGCCGGACAAGCCCTTGCCGGATTTCGTGCTGCGTGACCGCATTCCCAAGGTGGATCAGGGTACCGGGGACGTGCCCCTGCCCGCCGCCAACGTGCTCTCGCTGCCTATCGAGCAGATCGGCAGGAACGCCGCGGCACTGGGCCACCTGAACGCGAATCCGGACGTCGACGGCGGTGTCCGTACCGAGCCTCTGGTGGTTCAGTACTACGACCAGTACTACCCCTCGATGTCCATGATGATCGCGGCAAAGAGCCTGAACCTGGGTGCCGAGGACCTCCGGGTCACCCTCGGTGAGGGGGTGCAGATCGGCAAGCTGAAGATCGCGACCGATCCGGCGCTCCAGATGCACACCTTCTTCTACAAGGACCGCGACACCACGCCGGCATTCCGCGTGGACTCGTTCTTCGACGTCTACTCGGGTAAGGTGCCACTCGACACCTTCCGCGACAAGATCGTCCTGATCGGACCCACGGCGGCAGGTGTCGGGACCACGCAGGTGACGCCGATATCGCCGGCGATGGCGCCGGTGCTGACGCTTGCGAACTCCGTGTCTTCGATCCTGCAAGAGCACTTTTTCGTGACGCCCACCTGGGGCCGCTGGGTCGAGGCGGGCGTCTTCCTGC
>JADLDQ010000382.1 GCA_020846575.1 Burkholderiales bacterium | reverse complement strand
TCGCGCGCCAGCGCGTTGGGCAGGCCGCGCCCGAACTCGGTCCAGATCGCCTCCGGCAGCGGGTCTAGGGTGCGGAATACGCCCAGCTCGGTTCCCACCAGCAGCGCCTTGACGCCGCTCTCGGTGCGCACCATCTCCAGGGTCTGGAGGTTGGGCGCCGCGAGTTTCGCGGAGATGACCTCCCAGTGCGCCCCGCCATCGGTGCTGCGGAACACGTGATCGCGGTCCACCGCGTAGGCGGTGCGCCAGTCGTCCAGGTCGAAGACGAGGTCGCGGATCTGGGTCGCCCCGTCCACCGTGTGCGCCACGAAGGCGTTGTCGAAGACATCGCCGGTGCGCACGAACACCTGGTTGAAGCGCGCCAGCATGGTGACGCCGACGTTGGGCGCGGTGACGCTCGCGCCGGCGACGTTCGCCGCCGCGGTGAGGTTCGCCGAATTGCTCAGCCGCAACTCGGTGGCGGTGACGTTGGCGATGGCGTAGCTGCCGTCGTTGGCGCCCGCGCCGCTCACCGTGATCCGCTGCCCGGAGAGGAAGCCCTCTTCCACCCAGCTTCCCGCGCTGCGCGTGATGGTGTCGGGATTGGCGTCCGCGAAGCCGAGCAGCGGGCTGCCCGACATGCGGTTCATGCCGCCGTAGGCGATGGCGCTGATATTGGCCACGCCCGGCTTGGGCTGCACCTCGGTGACGGTCTCCAGCCGGTCGGAACTCTCGTACAGCGAGTTGAGCCCGGTCATCATGAAAAGGCTGTCGGCCGCGTTCACCGCCACCGGCAGGGTGGTGAACCCGGCGCGGCGGTCGGTGTTGGTGAGCCCCGAGAACACCGGGTCGGTGGGGATGGCGCGCAGCCCCACCTGCTGGTCGAAGGTGACCCCGTTGCCGGTGTCGCGCATCGGCCCGCCGAAACTGTTGGTGAACACCCCGCCCTGGAGCGTGGGCAGCGGGGTCACCCGCGCGCCGGTGGCGTCGAACTCCTCCCGGATGAACGTGGTCCAGGTGTTCCCCATGGAGAAGCGGATGACGCGCGCGCCGAAGGCGGACTCGTCGGCCTCGTCCACCTGGCCGTCGCTGTCGTTGTCACGCTGGTCGTTGACGGCGGTGGTGGCGATGAGCGCCTGGGTATTGCCGTCGCCGGTGAAGCGCGAGGTGCCGGCGCCGCCGTTGAAGGTGTCCTGCGTCTGCAGCCACACGAAGCGCGCCGCCTGGTCGTCGGGCACGCCGTCGCCGTCGGTGTCCACCGGGTCGGCGAGGCCCGCGGGCTGGATCGAACTGCCGGTGTCCTGATTGCCGGTGCCGATGATGTTGTTGACCGGGTCGTAGGCGAGCGAGCGCACCTCGGTGGCGCGCAGGGTGCCGATCTTCGATTCCCAGACGCGCTCGGCGGTGCTGGGGCTGCGCAGGCGGTAAATGCCGCCGTCGTCGCCCTCGAGCACATTGCCGGCCGCATCGAACACCAGCTCGCGCGAGTCCGCGTGCGGCGCGGTGTTTCCCGCGTTGGTGTCGGTCACCGGCGTCCAGGTGCTGCCGCCGGGAGCGAAGGTGCCGCGGAAAATGCGCCCGGTGAAGTTGATGGCGCCGGCCGCGTTCGGATTGCCCGAACCGGGGTTGCCGCCGGCGGCCGGTCCGGGCTGGCGGTCGCCGCTTGCGTAGACGATGTTCGCGTTGTCCCGGTCCGCGAGCAGCGCGAAGTTCTTGCCCGCCTGATTGCCCGGGTTGAGCGTGCCGTCGACGTCGCCGGCGAACCCCATCTTGGTCCAGGTCGCGCCCAGGTCGCCGGAGCGGAAGATCCCGGAGACGCGCTCGATATTCGCCGCCGCGACCACCAGCCGGCCCGCGGCGTGCGCATTGGCGAGATTCCCGGAGAGCGTGAGCACGCCCGTGGCGCGGTTGATCGCCTGCACGGTGAGCTGTTCCCACTCGCCGATGTCGAAGTCCCCCGCCCCGGACACGTCCACGTTCGCGATCAGGATGCCGTCACCGCGCTCGTAGATGTCCGGCCGGTCGACCCGGATGAGGTTCTGCCCCGCCTGGTTGGCGTTGGGGCTGCCGGCCTCGGCGCCGAGGATCGCCGCGCGCCGGTGGATGGTCGCGGCGTAGATCGGGTGGTTGCCGGTGCCGCCGTCCTCGGCGCCGGAGACGCTCAGCACGATGCGGGAGGCATCGGAAACGAAGGGCAGGTTCCCGGTAGCGTCGATCCAGCTGGCGCCCTCGTCCTCGCTGCGGAACACGCCCTGACCGAGGACGGCCGCGTAGAAGCGGTCCGGGTCGCTCGGATCGGGAACCAGGTCGCTCGCGCCGCCCTCGGGCAGCCCCGTGCCGCCGGCTTCCGAGAGGTTGGTCCAGGTGAGGCCCTCGTCGGCGCTGCGCAGCACGCCGCCGTCGCGCACCACGTCGGTCACCAGGGTGCCGTCCCTGGTGAAGGAGGCCCGACCGTTCGCCTGGAGCCGGATCTCGGCCTTGTCCAGCGCCGAAACCAGCACCGTGCTCGACGCGCCGGGTTCGACGGAAGTCACCGGCAGGCCGGCGATCTCCGGTGCGCCGACCAGCGCCCAGGTGGCCCCGCCATCGGTGGATTTCAGCACCCCGATGTTCGAGCCGCCGTCGCCCGAATTACTGAACTTGCCGGTGCCGGCAAAGAGCACCAGTTGCCCGAGCGGGGTGGCCGCCGTGACCTCCAGGCCGCCCTCGTCGAATGCGGACAGGGTGATGTCGCCAATCGCAAGCGAGGGGAACTGGTCGGTGAGCGGTTCCCAGAAACCGGTGAGCAGTTCAACCCGGCGGTTGAGCGCCCGTCCCGACTCGGTGGCGTTGGTCGCGACCGGGTCGTTCTCGCCCGAGAAGCTCACGCTGATCCGCGCGCCATCGACACCCTGTGCGATCAGGTGGTCGCGCACCGAGTTGGCGCGCTGCTGCGAGAGCGTGAGGTTCGACGCGCTCGAGCCGACGTCGTCGGTGTGGCCCACGACGCGCACCTCCAGGTCCGGATGGCGCCGCAGGAACAGCGCGTACTCGTCGAGAATGCCCTGGTCGTCCAGGTCGAGCGCGAAATCCGCGGTCTCGAACAGCACGCTGCGGTCGCCGCTGCGCCAGATGCCGCCGGCCGCGGTGCCCACGTAGATGACGTTCGGATCGAAGGGGTGCACCGCGATCGCCTGCACCGCTCCGGCCACCGGCTGGTTCGCGATGCCCCGCGGCTGGCCGTTGTGGATGACGCCGGGCCCCTGCTCGAGCCACTGCGGCACGCCCTGCTCGGTGAGCACCACCGCGCCGCTGAAGTTCTCCACGCCCAGCACGCGCACGAACCGGGCGCCGTCCACGACGGCCGCGGTGCCGTCGGAGAACCTGAGCACCGCCGCCGGCGTGGCGCGACCCGAGAGGTCCAGGGTGTCGGTCCCGGCGCCGCCGTCGATCACGATCTGGGCAGCGAAGCTCTCCAGGTTGAACTGAATCACGTCGTCGCCCGCACCGGCGTCCAGGCGCAGCCGCTGCGAGGGCTCGGCGATGGTGGTGTCCTCGAACGTGCCGTTGACGCTGTCGATCAGGATCTGCCCGGCGAGCGCGCCGGCGCCGATGGCTACGACGTCCGCACCGCCGGTCGCACCGTAGACCGCGCTCACCGAACTGCCGGTGTTGGCAACCGGCTCCAGGCCGAGGTAGCGGATCAGGTTGCCGTCGAGGTGGATGAAGCCCGAATCCGGCCCGGTGGCCTCGTAGCGGGTGTCGGCGTAGCTGCCGCCGTCGATCACCAGCGTATCGAAACCTCCGGGCCCCCCATCCAGGTAGCCGGATAGGGTGCCGCCGGGTTCGAAGTAGAAGAGGTCCTCGTTGCCGGCGCCGCCCAGGAGGACGCCGATATCCGCGAACGGGATGTCGTTGAGGGTGCCCTCGTCGGGACCGGTGATGCGCCAGACGTTGTCACCGTCGCCGGCGCGCAGCGCCCGCGCGCCGGCGTCGAGGTCGATGATCCAGGTGCCCGCGCTCGCGTCTGCGGCAGCCGAAGGCGCAGCGGCCCCCGCAAGGTCGATGGCGGCATCGGCGACGGCGTCGACGATGCCATCGAACTGCACCGGCGCGGCGCTCGCCTCCGCCAGCAGCGCCTGCAGCGGGTCCTCGCCCTGACGCGCCACGGCGATCGCGTCCACAGCGAGCGGCGTCGCGCCGTCGGCCGACAGCAGCAGCCGCTGCTCGAGCGCTTCAAACAGGATCGTGCGGCGGAACGGCGGCGCTTGGCGCGCCTCGAATCGGCGGCGCACGGCCGCCAGCAGGCCACCTTCGATCAGCTTCACCAGCGGCGCTCCGTGAATGTCATGGTCCCTCGCTTCCCCAGCTTGCGGTCCCGGGCGCGAGTTCGCGTGCAGGACCTGGAACGTCCGACCGGCCGCGCGAGGCGCCTCGCGCGCATCTGCCCCCCAGTCAGATCAGTCCGATCCGCAGCAGCCGCCAGCAACAACTGACAAAGCCGGCCGCCGTGCGTGATCCGGACCCGCGACGCGAGCGGCGGCCTCGTTATGGTTCTCGTTCAACGCATATAAGCCCGGGAGGCGTGCGAAGTCAACGTGATCTTGGGCGCTCACGTTGCGCGGTTCGCTTTTCGAGTGAAACTCGCTTGCCGGCGGTCTCGTGATCGAGCGCGAGCGTGCGCGCTCTTCTGCGGGTGCACATGAGCGCAACGGCACGCTGCGTTGAATTTGCGAAGAAACCCTCTTCGGGGCAACGGTTCCGTACCTCCCGGGCAATGCAGCGGAAAGCAGTCGATGCCTCCTGTCCCGCGCTGCGGCGGCGATGCATGCCATGATCATTCCTCGGTCACCCGCGCACTCGCATCGACGCGGCGGCGCCGGCCGGATGCGTAACCCCAAGCCTCGGGGCAGCCAACCGAGCGCGCTGGACAGCCCGCTGGCACGCAACTAAGCTGCGGGACTTCCGCCGCCGGCCCCGTGCCAGACTCCGTGCCAGACTCCGTGCCAGACTCCGTGCCAGGCTCCGTGCCAGGATCCGCGCCAGGCTCCGTGCAAGTTCCCGTGCAAGTTCCCGTGCAAATTCCAATGCAAGGCCCCATGGAAGAGCCCTTCGTCCGGCACTTCTCGCCACCTGTAGGGGCGACGAGCGCATGACCGTATTGATCGTCGGCGGCGGCTTGGTGGGGTCCCAGGTCGCACGCATCCTGGTGGAACGGGGCGAGCGTCCCGTGGTGATGGACCGTGCCCCGCAGCGCGAGTCCCTGGCCGCGATCCTCGACCCCGCGGGCTACGAACTGGTGCACGCCGATGTCCTCGCCCCGTTCGCCCTCTCGCAGGCGATCGGTGCGCACGGGGTGCGCGCCATCGTGCACACCGCCGCCAACCCGATGCTGACCGCGGGCGCCCAGCAGGACCCCTATGCGGCGATCCAGCTCAACATCATGGGTACGGTCAACGTCCTGGAGGCCGCCCGCATCCACGGCGTCAGGCGCGTGGTGGTTTCGAGCTCGAGCGTGCTGAACGAGTATCTCGCCGGTGGCGAGGCCGCGGGCGACCTGACCCTGGAGGAGGCGTTGCCACGGCCGACCACCTTCTATTCGGCCACCAAGCAGGCGGTGGAGAGCCTGGGACTCAACTACGCCCGACACTGCGGCATCGAGTTCGCCGGCATGCGCTACGGCCCCGTGGCGGGACCCTGGCTCGGGGCGGGCGGCGGCGAGCCGACCAACCTGTTCCGCCGCGTCATCGAAGCCGCGGTCCGGGGCGAGGAGGCGTTGATTCCCGCGATGTCGATGCAGTGGGTGTATTCGAAGGACGCCGCCGCGGCCACGGTGCTCGCGCTCGGCGCAGCGCCCCTTGCAAACGGCATCTTCAACATCACCATGGGACGTATGGTGACGCCGGAGGAATTCGCCGCCGCGCTCGCCGCGGAGTTCCCCGGCGTGCGCACGCGCATCCAGGCCGCGCAGGCGCATGCGGCGGCGCACCGGCCGGCCGCGATCGAGAACGCGAGGCGGGTTCTCGGCTACGTGCCGCAGTACGGCATGCGCGAGGCGATCCGGGACTACGCCGCCTGGCTGCGGGCGCGAGGGTGATACCGCGCGCTTCGCCTTACCTCCTGCTCACCCTGACCGCGCTGTTGTGGTCGGGGAACTTCGTGGTGGCGCGCGGCATCCAGGGCACCCTGCCACCGCTGGCGATGGCGTTCTGGCGCTGGGTGATCGCCCTCGCGATCATCGCGCCGTTCGCCGCGGCGCCACTGTGGCGCGAGCGCGCGCTCGTCCTTCGCCGCTGGAAGGTTCTCGCGCTGCTCGGCATTCTGGGCGTGGGCAGCTTCAACACGCTGGTGTACGTGGGCCTAGGCTCGACCACCGCCACCAATGCGCTGCTGCTCAACTCGGCGATACCCGTGCTGATCGTCGCGCTCGCGTGGCTGTTCCTGCGCCAGGCCGCCTCGGGCCGGCAGATCACCGGAATACTCGTTTCGCTGCTGGGGGTAGCCGCCATCGTGTTCCAGGCAAGCATCGCGGGCGCGCTCGCGTTGCGGGTCAACCCCGGTGACCTGTGGGTATTCGCCGCGGTCACGCTCTGGGCGGTGTACACGCTGGCGCTGCGCGGCCGGCCGGACGAGATCTCGCCGGTGGTATTCCTCGCCTGCACCTTCGTGGCCGGCCTCGCCGCCATACTGCCCTTCTACCTCGGGGAACGGGCCGCCGGCGCGCGCATGCTGCTGAACGCGCCGGGCCTCGCGGCGATGGCCTACCTCGGCGTCTTTCCCTCGGTGCTGGCGTACCTGTTCTGGAACGCGGGCGTCGCCGCGGTGGGCGCACGCCGCGCGGGTCTGTTCATCCACCTGATGCCGGTGTTCGGCACGCTGCTGGCGATCGCCTTCCTCGGCGAGTCGCTACGCACCTACCACGTCGCGGGCATCGCCCTCATCGTCGCGGGCATCTGGCTCGCGACCCGGGATCCCGGAGGGCGGGCCGCGTGGGCGCCCGCGCCACGCGCCC
>JADLDQ010000536.1 GCA_020846575.1 Burkholderiales bacterium | reverse complement strand
GCCCGCGCCCGCCGCCGTTACCCGGTGAATCTCGCCGCCCCCGCCCGTCGCCACATACAACTCGCCGCGCGCATCGAGCGCAATCGCCCAGATGTACTTCGTCTTGGGATCGTAGAACGGCGACGCTTTGCCGTCTGCTCCGATCCTGTAGACCTTGCCGTCTGGCGACGTCGCCACAAACACCTGGTCCTGAGCCCCAATCGCAATCGATTGCACCTGCAGTTCGCTGAACTCCGCCACCGTCGACTTCGCACCCGCCGCGGTAATCCGGTAGAGCTTCGCTCCCGGCCCGCCGCCCGCGTACACATTGCCCTTGGAATCCCGCGCCACGCTCCACAGGAACGCCGAAGCCGAATCGTACAACTCGGTGAACGACGGCGCCAGGCTCAACCGGCCATCGTTGCGCAGCGCTACGTTCTTCAACGTCGCCTTCTCGAAATCCGCCTGCCTGGACTGCCGCCAGAACAGGGTCTCGCCTCCATACACTGTGAGGGCGCAGGCCAGAACGGCCATCGTGCGCGCCACTGCGCGCGGGTACAAGTTGATCATGAATCCTGCTTACTTAACGTTGATCCTCAATGAGTAGTTGCCGGTGACAATCTGATCGAACGCGAGCGATGCCTGCTCCACCGCGCTCTCCGGCGTGGTCAGCAGCGGCCGGTTCGACGCTCGTCCCGCCTGCAGCACGTTCAAGACGCTGGCCGGCAGATTCGGCATGGTCTTATCGTCGTAGTATGCCGTCGGCGCCTGCTGCAGCAGCGACACGTACAGCCGGTTGTTGCTGCGCTCCTGGTTGATCAGCGACACCGTCTCACTCAAATCCAGATACCGGTTCACGCTCCCCGCCCAGGTCTGCATGCGGTTCAAGGTGTCCGCATCGCTCAGCAGGATCCGCAGCGGACCCGAAGGCGTCGTCGCCGGAATCCGCAGCTTGATGTCGCGCTCCACGCGCTCGCCGCGATACGGCCGCATGAACACCTTCACGCTGATTTCATCGCCCGGACGCACTTCGCTGTCCGACACCCAGGCCGATTCAATCCCCGCCGTGCGCCGCTCCGGAATCAGGTCCACCGTCACGGCCACGTTGCGCAGCCGCGGCGTCTTCACCGCGTTCAGAAACAGCCGGTTGAATTTGTCGCCCCACCATCCGGCCAGCAGCATCGGCGCCGGCATCGGCATCTCGCTCGATGCCTGCATCGTCGAAAGCGACAGGTTCCGCTGGCCTTCCAACTCCACCTGCCCGCTCAGCCGGTACGTGGCTTCGTCCATGAACTCGTTCAACCCCGAAATCGAATTGAACAGCGTCACCATCATCAGGTACGGCGTCCACTTCTGCTGCACGAACACGTTGAAGCGGAATTTCTTCTCGTTGCGGACCCGATCGCCTTCGAACGAGCGCACGTTCACCGACACCGGAATCATCTCCGATTCCAAGCCGAGCTCGCCCATAATGCCGCTGTGCCGGTCCTGCTTCAGCGCGCCGACAATCTCGGTGGCATTGGCAATCTTGTTCGGCTGGAATGCCGACGCCAACACCATCAGCACTTCGCCCTTGCTCATGGGCATGTTCACCGGACCCAGGTTGAAGAACGGATGCCCGAAGCCCAGCACGCGCTTGCCGTCGTTGTAGGTCACCGTGCCCAAACCGGTGACGCTCATATCGCCCGACACCAGCACGCCCGCAATCGGCTCGCCCGGCCGTAAGGAGTCCTTCCAATCCGCCGCCGGCTTCGACGTGTAAATCGCGCCCGACGCACCGCCCTGCACCGCCGCCACCCCCAACTGCTGGAACAACGGGCCGAACTCGCGCAGCGTGTTCTCCTGAAAGCCCGAAAACACCAGCGGTGTTTCAATCGGAATCAACAGCGGAGCGCTCTGCAACAGGTTCGACGAAGCACCCGCCGACACAGCCTGCTGCAGCAACTCCGAAGGCACGCTCATCGCCTCCCGCGCCGCCCGGCCGTGTCCAGGCACCTTCGCGCCCGCCGGCTGTGTAGCGTCGAATTCGTTGATCTCCAGCATCAATTCAATCGGTGTGATCCCGCAAATCGCATCCGGCGAAAACACACTCAGCCGTAGTGCGACAGCTCCGATCAGCTTGCCGTCGATGTACACCGGACTGCCGCTCATGCCGCCCGCCACATTCGTCCGCTGCGCCTTGCCGCCCATTTTGCCAAGGATGATGTCCTGCTTGGGACCCCACGCGTTGCGCCACAACCCGATAATTTCAATCGGGACCGCCTCGGCTTCGGTGCCCGTGAACACCGTCCAGGCCGTCGCCTGCATACCCGGCTTGAGTTCGGATGATTTCAGGATATCCACCGGACCCGCTTTGGGC
>JADLDQ010000535.1 GCA_020846575.1 Burkholderiales bacterium | reverse complement strand
GGGCAGTTCGCTGCAGGAGCACGTGGATCTTCTGAAGGCAGAGAGCGGCGCCGAAGCCATCCTCCTGCTTCCCACCCTCAAGCTCTTCAAGATCGGCATGAAACTCGACACGACCTTCGGCAAGAAGGCAGCGTCCGGCGCGCCGGCCTACAGCGAGAAGCACCGCAAGGGCGGCCTGCCGCCCGTCACGGAACGCGACCGCGCGTTCGTGCGCGTGATGCAGTCCGACCTGGAGGTTTGCGCCGAACCCTTCGCCGCCGCGGCGAAAGAACTTGGCGTCCGGCAGGACGAACTCTTCGCCTGGTGCCGGACTTGGGCTGCGCAGGGCCGCATCCGGCGCGTGGCGGGGATTCTCAACCACCGCAAGGCCGGGTTCGACGCCAACGGCATGGGCGTGTGGGCGGTGCCCGAAGCGCGCACCGCGGAAGTCGGCGCGCTGTTCGCCGCCGAACCGGCAGTCACGCACTGCTACCTGCGCCCGACCTACCCGGACTGGGGCTACAACATCTTCACGATGGTGCACGCCAACGAAGCCGGCGAAGTCGAGTCGATCCTGAAGCGCATGAGCGCGGCGAGCGGCATCGCAGATTACGGCGTGCTGTTTTCCTACAAGGAGTTCAAGAAGGTCCGGCAGCTCTACTTTACCGGCGCCATCGCCCAATGGGAGCGGGCGCACGGCCTGAAACCTGGCGCGGATTGATCCTGCCTTCGAGTACAAACGGAAACTCCCCTGACGTACGCAAGGACGCATAAAAGCCGGTCCCGTGCCCCTGCCTCCTATCTTCGGGTTTGCTCACGCAAAGACGCAAAGGCGCAAAGAACGGAAAACCTGCTCTCTTCAGGTCCGCAGAGCGGGAAGCACCAGCGAGACACGCGGCTGTTCGCCTCTCCCCGTCGCGGGAGAGGCCGACACGCGCGCAGCGCGTGCGGGCTTGCCACGCCGAAGCGGAGCGAAGGCGGGAAAGGGGGCCGGCAACGAGAAGGCATGAAAATGAGGTTCCCATGCCTTACGCAATGCGTAAGCATGGAATCCGGCATTCGGCTGGGAAACTTCAGCAATTCAGTTTTTAGTTTCTAACTTTTATCTCTCATCTATTCTCTTTTATCTTTCTTTTCCGTTTCCTGAATCCTTCTTCCTGATCTCTTTTTCACGTAAAAGTTTCGGTTCCGCCCAGGCGGCACACGAGGGACCGCGCACCGGATTGCTCCGGCACGTTGGGAACCCCGTCCCAAGCGACATGAGCGCTACTCAGTCTGTGGGCTGGCATGGCCCCCGCCGGTCTTAAGT
>JADLDQ010000381.1 GCA_020846575.1 Burkholderiales bacterium | reverse complement strand
TCGCTCACCAGGAGCCCGCTGTACCCGGACATTCCCACGGTCGACGAATCGGGTCTGCCGGGCTTCGAGATGGTGGGCTGGCTCGGCCTGTTCGCTCCCGCCGGCACTCCCCGCGATGCGGTCACCAGGCTGCAAGAGCAGATCGTGATGAGCCTGCAGCTTCCCGACGTGCGCGCGCGCCTGGCGGCGCTCGACCTGGTCCCGGGCGGCTCGACCCCAGAGCAGCTCGCCGCGCAGCTGAGCATCGATACGAAGCGCTACACCGCCGTGATGCGGGCCGCGAACATGAAAGCGCAATAGCGTGAAAGCGCAATAGCGACCTCCCGCATCGAGAAAGCGAACCCGCATGCAGACCCAGCAGGCGAGTCTCGACCGGGGTGAGGCCTGGCTGCCGTCGTCGTGCGCGCTGTGCTACGGCAGCTGCTCGATCCTGGCGCACCGCGTCGGCGACACGGTGGTGAAGATCGAGGGCAATCCCGCGAGCGTGATCGGCAAGGGCCGGCTCTGCGGCAAGGGCGTCGCCGGGCTGATGTCGCACTACGACCCCAACCGGCTCACCGTGCCGCTCAGGCGCACCAATCCGAGAAAGGGCCTGGACCAGGACCCGGGGTGGAAGGCGATCGGCTGGGACGAGGCGCTCGACGAGATCGCCGGCGTGCTCGGGCGCGTGCGCGCCGAGGACCCGCGCAAGCTCCTCATCCACCGCACCACGTCGGTCACCGCCAGCCGCTATCCGTTCGCGACCTTCCTCAGGGCGTTCGGCACCCCGAACCTGTCGACCGCCGGCGGCGGCTTGCACTGCGGCAACGGCGCGCACCTCATCAGCGGCATCATGCACGCGTCCTGGTCGATCGTTCCCGATTTCGCCCACTGCAACTACGCCGTGTATTTCGGCGCATCCAAGGGGCATTCGGCCGGTCACGTCTCGAACTCGAACGTCGGTCTGGCAGCCGAAGCGCGAGCGCGCGGCATGAAGATGGTGGTGGTGGACCCGATGTGCAACGGCGCGGCGGCCAAGGCGAGCGAATGGGTGCCGCTGCGCGTCGGCACCGATGCGGCGCTCGCCCTTGCCATGTGCAACGTCATGGTGAACGAGCTCGGCGTATACGACGCCCCCTACCTGCGTTCGAAGACCAACGCGCCCTATCTCGTCGGCCCCGACAAGCGCTACCTTCGCGACCCCGCTTCGGGCCGCCCGCTCGTCTGGGACCTTGTGTCCGGGAGCGCGCGTTGTTTCGCCGAGGTGGACTCCGGGGCGATGGCGCTCGAAGGCGAGTTCGCCGTCGCCGGGGTTTCGTGCCGGCCGGCGTTCCAGGCGCTCAGGCAGCATCTGAGGAAATTCACGCCCGAGTGGGCTCAGGCGGTTTCCACCGTTCCCGCGGCCACGGTGCGCCGGCTCGGCACCGAGTTCGCCACCGAAGCGCGCGTGGGCAGCACGATCGTGATCGACGGCGTGTCGCTTGCCTACCGGCCGGTCGCGGCGATCGCGTTCCGCGGCTCGCAGGGGCACATGAACTCGGTGTACAACTTTCTCGCCGTCGATCTGCTCAACCAGCTCGCCGGCGCGGCCGACGTCGTCGGCGCATGCCTGGGCTTCAACCCGGCGTGTGCGGGATACCCGGGCACCGGCAAGCTGCGCTACCAGCCGAGCGCCGATCCCGACGGCTTGATGAAGGCGGGCATGTGGATGGGGTTTCACCATCCCTATCCCATTCCCGAGCCGCGCATGCCCGAGCACATCGGTCTCACCGACCTGTTCGTCATGGGCATGATCTCGCCGTTCCTGAATTCCACCGACCAGGAGGAAATCTGGGACAAGTTCGAGCTGCCCTACCGCATCGAGGCGCTGCTCAACTTCGGCTGCAACCTCGTGATGTCGGTCGGCAACAGCGAAACGGTCGCGAATTCACTCGCGAAGATCAGGTTCATGGTGTCGTTCGACCTGTACCTGAACGAGACCTCGAACTTCGCCGACATCGTGCTTCCCGACTGCGGCTTCCTGCAGTCCTTCGATTCGCGCTCGAACTTTCCCTTCATCTTCGGACACCCGGCCGGGATGGGCGAGTGGTGCTGGCCGATACGCCAGCCGGTGCTGCCGCCCGTGGGCGAGCAGCGGCGCTGCGCCGACGTGCTGCTGGAGATCGCCGATCGCGCCGGCTTTCGCGCGGAGCTCAACGCGGCCTACAACGCGATGATGGACCTCGGGCCGCCCTACGCGCTCGAGCGCGGCCGCCGCTACAGCTACGAGGAGATCTGCGACCGCGATCTCAGGAACAGCTTCGGTCCGGACAAGGGGCTCGACTGGTTCAGGCACAACGGCGTCGTCAAGTGGCCCAAGAAGGTCGAGGAGGTCTACTGGCGCCACTTCATCGATGTGCGCGTGCCGATCTACTGGGAATTCATGGTGGGCGTCGCCGACAAGATCGAGGCGATCACGGCGCCGCGCGGACTGAAGATCCCCCGTGAATACTACGAACCCCTGCCCGACTTCCTTCCGTGCCCAGCGCACGGCTGCACGGCGCCCGGCTTCGACCTCTACGGGTTCTATTACCGCGACACCATCCACACCAACAGCTACACCATGGAGAACCCTTGGCTGGACGAGGTGGCGCAGCTCGACCCGTTCTCCTACGCGATCGCCGTCAATGCCGGTACCGGCGCGAAAAAGGGCCTGCGAGACGGGCAGCTCGTCTGGGTGGAGAACGAGAAAGGGCGAAGGGTCAAGGGGCGCATCAGGCTCACCCAGGCGATCCATCCGGAAGGGCTCGGCATCGGCGCCTGCGCCGGGCACTGGAGCGACGGTATGCCGGTCGCGAAGGGCAAGGGGGTGTTCTTCAACGAGCTGCTGGAGATCGACTGGGCGCACTCGAGCCCCGTGAACCTCAACCTCGATCTTTGCGTGCGCGTCAAGGTGACGAGCGCCGAATAGCTCGACCCGGGCGCGGCGGCGGCGCGGCCGCGAAGTCCCTCCCGGGCGCGAGCGGCACCTGGCCGGGGTTCACTCGCCGGCGCGCGGCGCACCGCCCGCCGCGCCGTCTCGTGCGCTGCTGCCGTACAGCGCGCCCGCACCGAGCAGCGCGGCGACGATCCAGAAGACGGGCGACACGCCCAGCGCCGCACCCATCGCGCCGAACGCCGCGGGCACGCCGATGTGCGTGATGTTGTTCGCGGTGAGACGGATGCCGAGCGCCTCGCCCGTACGGCCGGCCGGGGAGCGGTCATAGATGATCGATATCGTGAGCGGCTGGCCGCAGCCCATGCACAGGCCCAGTATCGCGGCCACCCCGCCCAGGAGCCACGGATTCTCCAGAAAAGGCACCGCCAGGTAGGCCAGCGCGCCGAATGCCAGGCAGCGCGTCAAGAGTTGTTCCTCGCCCTTCCAGCGCACCAGGATCGGGATCGCGGCGCGAACCAGGAAAGCCGCCACCGAGTACATCGAGACGATCACGCCGATCACCGAGGCCGAAAGGCCGATGCCGCGCGTGTAGACCGGCATGTAGAACTCGAACAGGTCGATACCGGTCAGGAGAATTCCGCCGGTGATCAGGATGCGCCGCAGCTCGGGCACGCGCAGCAGATCCGTGACCGTGCCCGCTGCTTTGCCCTCGGGCCTGGCCTGCGCACCCGGCCGCGGACTCCCGGCGAACAGGTTGGCGAGGAACCCCGCGAGCGGGAACAACATGCAGATGAGATAGGCATGCGCGTAGCCGACGCGATCGATACCGAAACCTGCGACCATCGGGCCGAGGAACGCGCCGGCAGAAACCGCCATGGAGTAGGTGCCGTAGTTCCGAGTGCGCGCCTCGGGCGTCACACCCAGCAGGCCGATCCAGTGCTGCATGGAAACGGCGTAGAAGATGTTCGCCGTGCCCAGCAGGATCGCCGAGGCGAACAATCCCCACAGGCTGGGCGCGAAGTAGGGAACCGCCATCGCGAGCGCCACGCCCGCCCCGCCCGCCAGCATCGGCAGGCGGATACCCATGCGATCGGACACGCGCCCCGCGTAGATGGACAGGAACAGGGGCAGAAGCGAAATGCTCGCCACCAGCATCCCGATGACGGCAACGGGCGTGCCCAGGTCGATGGCGAAAAGCGGCAGCAGCACCTTGCTCGAGCGCATCGCCACCATGTTGCACAGGGCGATGGCGAGCGGCGCAGCGATCGGCTTCATACCGGGTGCATCATCTGGTTTGCCGTCCCCATTGCAGTCTGCGCACTGCCCGGGAGTATCTCCAATGATTGACGCAGATCAAGAGTTCGTGAACCGGAGGGAATTTACAGTCTCCCTGCGCTGCATGTCACGCGCAAAAGCCGCCATGAACCTCAGCAGAGCGCCGGTGCCGAAGCCCTCGATCCTGCTCCTGAGCGCCTTCGCCGCGCTCGCGGCCGGCGCCGCGCCGGCGCAGGGCTATCCCGCCAGATCCGTACGGATTGTCGTGCCTTTCGCTGCGGGCGGGCTGGTGGATACGGTGGCGCGGGCGATGGTCAATCGCCTGAGCGAGACGCTCGGGCAGCCCGTCGTGATCGACAATCGCGGCGGCGCTGGAGGCACGATCGGGCTGAACATCGTCGCCAGAGCGGCCCCTGACGGCTACACGCTCGCCTTCACGGGTGGACCGGCTCACGTCGTGTCCCCGCTGTTCATGAAGAATGTGCCGTTCGATACCATCAAGGATGTCAGCCCGATCATCATGGTCGGCATGTCGTCTTCGGCGCTCGTGGTGCACCCTTCGGTACCCGCTGTCTCGGTGAAGGAACTGATCGACTACGTGAGGAAGAATCCTGGCAGGCTCTCCTACGCCAGTTCGGGTATCGGTTCCGTGCATCACCTGGGAGGGCTGCTGCTCAACCGCGCGGCCGGCATCGACCTGGTCCATGTCCCTTACAAGGGCGGGGGAGCGGCGCTGAACGACGTGCTCGCCGGCCAGGTTCCGATGGCCATGCTGGCTCTGAGCACCGTCATCCCGCACGCACGCAGCGCAAGGCTGCGCATGCTCGGCGTGCTCGAGACACAGCGCTCCAGGGCGGCGCCGGACGTTGTTACCGTCGCCGAGGCGGGCGTTCCGGGGTATGCGGTGCCATACATCTGGGCCGGGCTGCTGGGCCCGGCGAGCCTTCCCGCAGCGATCGCGGACCGGTTGAACGCCGCAGGCCGCAAGGCGGTCGAGTTCGCGGACGTGCGCGCGCGTTTCGAGGCGGCCGGGATCGAGGTCATGCAGAACTCGCCCCGGGAGTTCGCGGACTACATGGCATGGGTCTACGAGATCTACGCCAGGATGATGGCTGAGGCGGGAATCAGGCCGGTGTAGCTGCGCCGGGAGAAACCCGGGCTGGCCGAAGACAGGAGCGAGGCGCATGAGCGACTCTTATCCGAAATTCAAGGTGGCGGCCGTTCAGGCGGAACCGGTTGCGCTCGAGCGCGAAGCGACAGTGCAGAAAGCCTGCAGCCTCATCGAGGAGGCGGGCAGGAACGGCGCGCGCGTGATCGCGCTGCCCGAAACGTTCATTCCGGGACACCCCGAATGGCTGTCCTTCTACCCGCCGGGCGAATCGATGGCGCGGTTCTACCGGGCGTTCTTCAACAATAGCGTCGAGGTGCCGAGTCCAACGACGCAGCGGCTGGGGCAGGCCGCGAGAAAGGCCGGCGCCTACGTCGCGATCGGCATCAACGAGCGCGTGCCGGGCTCGATGGGAAGCCTCTACAACAGCCTTCTGTTTCTCGATCCGGAGGGCAAGGTGCTGGGCGTACATCGCAAGCTCGTTCCGACCCGCACCGAGCGGCTGGTGCACGCCGCCGGCGACGGCAGCACGCTCAACGTCTATCCCACCCGCTACGGCGGGCTCGGCGGCCTGCTGTGCGGTGAGAACACCAACAGCCTCGCCCGCTTCGCGCTGCTCGCCCAGGGAGAGAAGATCCACACGGCGCACTGGCCCTCGTTTCCCACCCGGCACAGCAGGGACGGTCTGGATGGCATAGACATCCGCATTCGCTACCACGCTTATGAAGGCAAGATCTTCGTCGTCAGCGCCAGCGCCGTTTTCGGCAAGAGCAGCATCGAGCGGCTCTGCAAGAGCGAGGCAAGCCGCAGCCTGGTCGAACCGGGCGGCTCGGTCTCGGCGATCATCGACCCGTACGGAAAGCACATCGCCGGCCCGCTGTTCGATGAAGAAGGCATCCTGTACGCCGACGTGGATCTGGAATTGATGATCGATGCCAAGACGCTGCACGACGTGGTGGGGAACTACAACCGGTTCGACGTTCTTTCGCTCCTGTACCGGCGCAGCAGTCCCAAGCCGCTGATCCTGTTGGACGAGACACCGGCGCGTGAAGCGCAGAGTCACAGCGCCCTGCTGAAGGCGCTGCTGAAGAGCTTCGAGACCGCAGCAGAGCTGCCCGGGACTCCCGAGGGGATGGAGTTACCCGACGATCCCGGATCGAAGAAGATCTCCTGAAGCGGGTCAAGGCAGACGCCCGCCACGGCGGCCCGCACGACCCGATCGGGCGCGTCGCAGCCGGCATCCGCCAAGGCGAGGCGGCGTGCGCGTGCGTGGCGGTGATGCGCGACCGGCAGCCTGTAGACGAGCGCCAGCGCCGGCTCCGGCGCGGTGACGCCCGCGGCCGCGGCCCGATGCCGTACGCAGGCTCTCGGGCATTTGCAGCCCCCCCCCGCGAAGAGCCGGCCGCCGATTGGCCCGCCGCGCCGGGCGCGATATGATCGATCCGGCTCCGGCTGCCCGCCGGGCGAACCTCGCAACGGCGAACGCCCGCGTTGCGAACTACTGGGGGACTCCGCCATGTCAGTGAAGAATCCTCGCGTCACGCACTTTGCCGCCCTCGCCGCGCTCGTTTGCGCAACCCTGATCGCATTGCCCGCGCCGCAGGTGCGGGCGCAATCCGCGCGCACCATCCGGCTGGTCGTGCCCTATCCGCCGGCCAGCGGTCCGGACATCCTCTCGCGCGTGATGGCCGAGTCGATCGGGCGCGCGCAGGGCGTGACCATGCTGGTCGAGAATCGCCCGGGCGGCGCCACCGCGATCGGCACCGAGGCGGTCGCGCGGGCGGCGCCCGACGGCGGCACCATCCTGCTGGTGGCGAACTCCTTCGTCTCCAACCCGGGGTTCAAGCCGCAGAACTACGACGTGGCGCGCAGCTTCGATCCGATCTGCTACCTCGCGTCCACGCCGCTGGTGGTCGTGGTGCCGGCCGCTTCGCCATACAAGTCGATCGAGGAACTGCTCGCCGCGGCGCGCGCCAGGCCCGGCGCCCTCTCGTACGGCACCTCGCCCAATTCCTCGCTGTTCGTGGCCTTCGAGGTGCTCAAGCGGGCGAGCCGCGTGGACGTGACCTTCGTCCCGTTTCAGGGCAATGCGCCGGCGGTCAGCTCGCTCATGGGAGGACACCTGAGCACGGTGATCGCGGACGACCCGAGCGTGGTGTCGCACCTGAAGTCCGGCACCCTGCGCGGGCTGGTGACCGCATCGGGCAAGCGCATCCCGACGCTGCCCGAGGTGCGCACGTTCAAGGAGGCGGGGATCAACTACGAGGTGGACATCTTCTACGGCGTCGTCGCCCCGGCGAAGACCCCGCCGGACACGCTCAGGCATCTCCAGGACTGGTTCGGCGTGAGTCTGAAGGCGCCGGAGGTGCAGCCGAAGCTCGCGATGCAGGGGCTGTTCCCGGTGGGTCTGTGCGGCGCGCCGTTCGGCGACTACATGCGCCGGCTGGTGGAGGAGTACACGCGCATCGTCCGCGAGGCGGGGTTAAGCAGCCAATGAGCCCCGGCGGCCGGGCGCGCGGCCCCTGAGCAACAGCAAGCCGGCGGCGAGCAGCAATGCGGTACCCGGCACGGGCGTCACGTTGACGACGATGGAGGTCATCGTCATGTCCACCTCACCGATGCCCATGAAGCCGACCTCTGTGGGGAAGGCGAGCGGATCGTCCGGACCAAGAAACAAATTCTCGGCGATGCCCATGACGCGGAAGCGGCTCACGCCCAGCGGATCGATCGCGGTGAAGTCGAACGTGGTGAGCGGCGCGAGCGCGGAATGGAAGTACCAAGCGCCGGCGCCGGCGTCGTAGAGGTGCAGCTCGTACGAAGGGTCGCCGAGGTCGGGCAGCGCAAAGCGCGCGAAGCGCGGTCCGGCGTTGACCTCGTAGTCGAAGCCGACGGCCACCGGCGGGTCGATCCGCACCATGTCGCGATCCGGCGCCCCGGGGGAATCGCTGGAACCGATGTTGAGCACGAACTGCGCGCGCCGCCTGCCGTCCGCCAGCACCGTGAGCCCGCCGCGCGGCAGCTCCACCTCCTGCGCGCGCACGATAGCCGTGCGGCCGTCGGCGAGGTACGCGACGAGCGCCAGGTCGCCGCGCGCGTTGACCGCCTGCGTTCCCATCCTCACCGCGGTCACCGTCGAGCCGAACAGCGGATCGCCGGTGGCGATGACTTTGTCTGCGAGCGCGTCGGCGCCGCTGAACACCCCGGTGCCGCCCGCCGCCAGCGTCGCGTTGAAGAGGACCCTGCCGCTCGCGTCGATGCCGGCGCCGAGGAATTGACCGAAGGCGCCGCCCGCGGGCACTCGCGTGCCCTCGTCGTCACCGCCGCAGACCCTGTAGCCCAGTCCCGCCCCGCTGTTCCCGATACCGGTGCCCACGAGATGATCGGGGCAGTTCGGCGGCTGCTCGCCGATCGCGTTCACGATACCGGTGCCGAAAGGGGCATCGCTCTGGACGAACTGACCGCGGTAGACGATTCCGCGCTCGCCGCTCGTGAGGTTGACGCCGTAGCCGATTTCGGCGCCGCCGGCGGTGGAGACGGTCGGATCGAAAGCCTGGTCGATGGTGCGGCCCACGGGCGCGAGGACGAGCGAGGTCGCGCCGTAGAAGCTCCCCGCGCCCGGCAGGCTCGATACGAAGATGCCCTGCTCGCTGCTTCCCCCGCTCATCGCCGCGCCGAACGCCACGGAGCCCTCGCCGAACGCCGGGGCATCGCCGTTGATGCCAGGAAGCCCGGTCAGGGTCACTGGCGCGGGCAGCGGGACGACCGCGCCGACCGACGCGTCGAAGCCCGAGGTCGTGGCTACCGACTGGTCGCGCACAGCGAGCACGCGCAGGTCGCGTACGAAATCGAACATGCCGGTCTGCACGGCGCCGTTGCTCAGGAACAGGAAGGTCGAATTGGCGATCAGGGCCGCGTCCTGAATGAGACCGCCGCCGGCGCCGATGCGCGCGGGTGAACCTTGCGCGCCGGCGAAGAACACCACCTGGTCGCCGCGGATAGACGGGCTGCCCATGATGTCCCCCACGCGAATGCCGCCGAACAGGGTGGGCTCGGGCTGCCGGTTGTCCACGTAGACCGCGGCAAGGCCGCCGGCCGCCACGTTGATTCCCTCGGGTCTGCTCGGGCCTGAGCCGTCGTACCAGTGGAAGGCGACCTTCCCGGCATCGGAGATGGAGGGGAAGCCCTCGAATCCATCGTAGACGCGGGTGTCGGTGATGTTGGTGAATACCCAGGAAGGCGCAGCGCGGGCAGCCTGCGACGCGGCCAGCGCGGCCAGAGCTGCCGCACCCGCCAGACGCATCAGCAGCCGCCCGGAATTGCGCGAGGGAGTGCTCGGGTGACGAGACATGGATCGCCTCCGTGCAGGGGTGCGCCCGCGTGAGCGCCAGTATTGCACCATTGCAGCGGTGCGCCAAGGCGCGCGGGAGGAAGGCCAGTTCGCGAGAGCGCGCGAACGGCGGTCGGCCCGCGGGGAATCACCTCATGTCATTGGAATGCAGGAGGTTTCCATGGAAGGCGGAAAGAAAACGTCGCGTGGGGTCTTCTGTTCATCGAGCTGGTCACGGCGATCGGCGTTTTCCACGGCTGCATGCACGACCTCGCACCCGGGAGAGAACAGCGGATCGCCGGATACGCCACCGGCGCGCAGCTGGAGACCCGCATCGCGCGCGCACGGCTCGCCGTTCGGACTCATCGACACGGTCACCTGCTCGGCGCTGCCGAGGCGTCCGCTTCCCGCCGTCCAGGCGCACTGGATTTTCTCGCTCGCGCCCGCGGGACTGCTCGTGCCGGTCGGCGCACGGGCAGTGCGGCGCGATGTGCGCGGGATGCGAGGCCTCGTTCATCCATCCCGCCGAGGGAAAGCCGAGCGCCTCGCTACCCGTCGAACACCGCCTCCACCAGCGCCTTACAGCGCGGGCCGATGGTGTCGCCTTCGCAGAGCTGATTCATCGAGTAGGCAAAGGCGAGTCTGCGCGCGGGGTCGACGAAGGCGAAGGAGCCGCCCAGGCCGGCGTGGCCGAAGCTACCCGGGTTCGGGCCCATGGGATGGTAGTGCGGGTCGTTCAGCCAGAAGCCGAGCGCGGTGCGGAAGAGACGGCCGGTGAGCGCGCAGGGAGCGTGCCACTGTTCGAACGCCACCCGCTGCGCCTCCTGGTCGGACTGCGCGATCGAGGAGAAGATGCGTGCCGCGCCGCGGGCGTTGCCATGGCCGTTGGCCGAAGGAAACACGCAGCGCCGCCAGGCGGCGGAGTTGAAGACGTCCGGCAATTTCGGTATGGGCCGCCAGGCGCGCCCGAGCCCTGACGCGGGCTGGGAGAGGATCGCGCGGGCGCTGAGGTTGGCGGGATTGGGAAGGAGCGGGGCGACGCGCGCTTCAAGCGCGGGCGTGAGCCCGAAATGGAAGTCGGCCTCGCAGGGACCGGCGATCCGTTCGGCGAAGTAGCGCTCGAACGGCTGGCCGCAGGCGCGCTGCACCAGCTCGCCGACCAGGTGCCCGTAGGTGGACGAGTGGTAGGCGCCCCTGGATCCCGCGGGCCACTCGGGCGCCTGCCGGGCGAGCGCATCGGTCATCGCTGCCCAGTCGAAGAGGCTGCCTTCGGGCGCGAGGTCCGGATAGACGAGGCCGGCCAAGTGCCCGAGGAGCTGGCGCACCGTGATGCCGGCCTTGCCCGCCTGCGCGAACTCCGGCCACCAGCGCGCCACCGGTGCATCGAGGTCCAGACGCAGGCGGTGCGCGCAGAGCGCCGCCATTGCCT